>NZ_JBIAJH010000052.1:0-38619 GCF_042871845.1 Streptomyces sp. NPDC005533
CCGGGCCCCTCGGGGGCCGCGCCGGCCGGCGTGTTCCCCCACCACCCCCCCCGCCCCCCCCCCGCCGGCCCCCCCCCCCCGGCCCCGGCGGGGGGGGGGGGGGGGGGGCCCCCCCCCCCCCCCCCACCCCCCTCGGACTCTCCGGGCGGTGCGAAATGGGAACGTCACACTTCACAGCGCACCGTCCGGAGTACCTACGAAGCACCGCACCGCTCGCGGTCCCTTCAGCCGGCAGTACCCCTGCGAAAACCCCCACGTAGTACCAGCGGTCACCCCCGCACTACCCGCAGTACACGCAGTGAACATTCGCGTCGCCTCGGGCCGTCACCCCGGGTCGTGCAGCCAAACGCACCATCCCAAATCCCGCAATCTCCAATCCCCAAGCGGGTGCCCCTTTGAACCTTGGGAGTTAGGCACCATGACCCAGTCGTCTGTAGAGACCAAGACCACCGCGGAGGACGCCGGCGACGGCTCCCGCAATCCCGCGGGCCGTTCTTGGCTCGACCGCTACTTTCACATCACGCACAGAGGTTCCAACGTCGGCAACGAGGTCCGTGGCGGTATCACGACCTTCATGGCCATGGCGTACATCCTCCTGCTCAACCCCCTGCTCCTCTCGGGCAAGGACGTCGCCGGCACGGTGATGGACGGATCGGCGATCATCACCGCCACCGCCTTCGCCGCGGCCGTCACCACGCTCCTCATGGGCTTCGTCGGCAAGGTCCCGCTGGCCCTCGCCGCCGGCCTCTCGGTGTCCGGCGTGCTCGCCTCGCAGGTCGCCCCGCAGATGACCTGGCCGCAGGCCATGGGCATGTGCGTGGTGTACGGCGTCGTGATCTGTCTCCTGGTCGTCACCGGCCTCCGCGAGATGATCATGAACGCGATCCCGCTCGCGCTCAAGCACGCCATCACCATGGGCATCGGCCTCTTCGTCGCCCTCATCGGCTTCTTCAAGGCCGGTTTCGTCGGCAAGGGTCCGGAGTTCGGTCCCCCCGTCCAGCTCGGTGCGGTCGGTGAGCTGTCCGGCTGGCCCGTCCTGCTCTTCTGCATCACCCTGATCGCCATCTTCATGCTCCAGGCCCGCAAGGTGCCCGGCGCCATCCTGATCGGCATCGTCGGTGGCACCGTCCTGGCCGCGATCCTCAACGCCGTCGTCGACATCGACCCGAAGGCCTGGAAGAACGGTCCGCCGGAGCTCGACGGCTCCGCGATCTCGATGCCGAACTTCTCGCTCTTCGGTGACGTCTCCTTCGGCGGCTGGGGCGACGTCGGCTACATGACGGTCGGCATGATCGTCTTCACCCTGGTGCTCGCCGGCTTCTTCGACGCCATGGCCACCATCATCGGTGTCGGCACCGAGGCCAAGCTGGCCGACGACAAGGGCCGCATGCCCGGCCTGTCCAAGGCCCTCTTCATCGACGGCGCCGGTGGCGCCATCGGTGGCATCGCGGGCGGCTCCGGCCAGACCGTGTTCGTCGAGTCCGCGACCGGCGTCGGCGAGGGTGCCCGCACAGGTCTCGCCTCCGTGGTCACCGGCCTGTTCTTCGCCGCCTGCCTCTTCTTCACCCCGATCACGCAGATCGTCCCGGGTGAGGTCGCCTCCGCGGCCCTGGTCGTCATCGGCGCGATGATGATGCAGAACGCCCGCCACGTGGACTGGGCCGACACCGCGACCTCGATCCCGGTCTTCCTGACCGTCGTGATCATGCCGTTCACCTACTCGATCACCGCCGGTGTCGCCGCGGGCGTCATCTCCTACGTCGCCATCAAGGTCGCTCAGGGCAAGGCCCGTGAGATCGGCGGCTTCATGTGGGCGCTGACCGGAATCTTCCTGGTCTTCTTCGCGCTCAACCCGATCGAGAGCTGGCTCGGGGTCGCCTGACCCGGCCCGGCCTGACCCGTACGAAGTACCGCACGCTCCACGTATCCGATACTGGAACCGAACCTCTCCGAGGAGGCCCCCATGCTGGACATCGCCGACGAACTGAACCGGTGGGTCGAGCAGGGACGTGACTTCGCCGTCGCCACGGTCGTGGCGGTCGGCGGGAGCGCACCCCGCCAGCCCGGGGCCGCGCTCGCCGTCGACAGCGAGGGCACGGCCATCGGTTCCGTCTCCGGCGGATGCGTGGAGGGTGCGGTGTACGAGCTGTGCCGGCAGGCGCTCGAGGACGGCGAGAGCGTCCGGGAGAGCTTCGGCTACAGCGACGACGACGCCTTCGCCGTGGGTCTGACCTGCGGCGGGATCATCGACATCCTCGTCACCCCGGTCCCCGTGGGCTCTCCCGTACGGGAGGTGTTCGCGGCCGGCCTGGCCGCCGCGGCCCGCGGTGAGGCCGCGGCCGTGGCCCGGATCGCCGAGGGACCGGCCGAGCTCATGGGCCGCGCCGTCCTCGTCCGTACGGACGGCGCCCACGAGGGCGGCTTCGGGGGGCACCCCGAGCTGGACCGCACCATCGCCGAAGAGGCCCGCGCCATGCTCGACGCCGGCAAGACCGGCGTGCTGGAGATCGGCGCCGACGGCAGGCTCTGCGGAGAGCCGCTGAAGGTGCTCGTCGAGTCCAGCGTCCCGCCCCCGCGGATGATCGTCTTCGGTGCCATCGACTTCGCCTCCGCCCTCGTACGGATCGGCAAGTTCCTCGGCTACCGGGTGACGGTGTGCGACGCGCGGCCCGTCTTCGCGACGAAGACCCGCTTCCCCGAGGCGGACGAGATCGTCGTCGACTGGCCGCACCGCTACCTGGAGAACACCGACGTGGACGGCCGGACCGTCCTGTGCGTCCTCACCCACGACGCCAAGTTCGACGTCCCGCTCCTCGAACTGGCCCTCAGGCTCCCCGTCGCCTACGTCGGCGCCATGGGCTCCCGGCGCACCCACGAGGACCGCAACAAGCGGCTCCGCGACGTCGGTGTCACCGACCTCGAACTGGCCCGACTGCGCTCCCCGATCGGCCTGGACCTCGGCGCCCGCTCCCCGGAGGAGACCGCGCTGTCCATCGCCGCCGAGATCGTCGCGAACCGCCGCGGCGGCAGCGGTGCGGCCCTCACCGGAGCGCACATCCCGATCCACCCGGACATCGCGAACAGCGTGATCAGCAGGATCGGTTCCGTCGCTTGAAGGGGTGAGTGACGGCCGAAGTGACGGCCGAACGTGAGAAAAGGGCGCCACCCGTAGGGGTTGCGCCCTTTTGACGTTCCCCCTATTTTACCGGCCGGTAACAGGGGGGTGCTCTCACCGGAACGCCCTCTCCACCCCTTTTCCCCACCGGAGTTGAGCGGATGTTGCGTACCGTGCGAACCCTGGGTGTGCTGGCGGCGGCAGGCCTGCTCACCGCCTTCACGTCGGCACCGGCCCCCGCCCCCGCCCCCGCCCCCGGCGCTGCCGCGGCCGCGGCCGGCCTGCGCGAAGTGCTCTTCGTCGGGAACAACTGGGAGGGGACCGCCGACGTCCTCACCTCCACCGGCGACCTCGCCAAGGTCGGCCGGATCAACGTCATCCCCGACAAGGCGGAGCGGCTCCGCGAGATCCACCTCAACCCCGTGAAGCTCGCCTTCTTCCTCGGCATCCGGGAGAGCGCCGGCGAGGGCCACGACCAGTTCGTCGACGACATGTTCACCACCCCGGACGGCTCCGCGGTCGTCGTCTCCCGCCCCAGCTTCGCCGACGTCGTCTCCATCGACGTGACCTCGGGACGGCTCAACTGGCGCTTCCCCGTCTCCGGTTACCGCTCCGACCACATGGCGGTCTCCCCGGACGGCACCCGCATCGCCGTCTCGGCCTCCACCTCCAACACCGTGCACGTCCTGGACATCGCCACCGGACGCCAGGTCGGCTCCTTCGGCACCGGCGACAAGCCGCACGAGAACACCTTCACCCGCGACGGCCGCTTCCTGTGGAACAGCTCCATCGGCGAGGTGAACACCGCGCTCGACGCGCCCTGGCTGGACTGGACGAAGGGCGACCGGAAGATCACGGTCGTCGACGCGCAGACCTTCCGGACCGTCCGGGTGATCGACATGCGGGAGCGGCTGGACGCCTTCGGCCGACGCGACCTCTCCGACGCCGTGCGGCCCGTGTCCTTCAGCCCCGACGAGTCCACGCTCTACTTCCAGGTGTCGTTCTTCAACGGCTTCCTGGAGTACGACGTGGCCACCGACCGGATCACCCGCCTCAAGACCCTCCCCGAGAACCCCGCCACCAGCACCGACCGCACCACCTGGGTCAACGACTCCCGCCACCACGGCATGTCCATGAGCCCCGACGGGGCCAAGCTGTGCATCGCGGGCACCATGGACGACTACGCTACGGTGGTCGACCGCGCCACCCTCACCGAGGGGCCGCTCGTGCCCGCCGTGAAGCCGTACTGGGCCACCGTCGACGGCGACGGGACGGCGTGTGTGATCTCCGAGAGCGGCGCCGACCGGGTCACGGCCATCGACTTCGCCACCGGCGCCAAAAGGGTCTCCGTGCCCGTCGGCGACCACCCCCAGCGCGTCCGGATCGGCCACGTACCGGCCACCTGGACCGGCCCGGCGGGCCGCTAGATCCGGTCACGGGACAACGGCCCCACCGGGCCTGCCGCAGGCTCAGCCCACGGTCACGGTCGGCTCGTGCCGGACGGGGAAGTTCACCGAGTTGGCGATGAAGCAGGCCCGGTGGGCCTCCTCGTGCAGTTCGATCGCCGCGGCCACCATCGACTCCTCGCTGACGGTGATCCGCGGGTGCACCACGGCCTCCGTGAACTGCCCACTGTCCCCGGTGGTGGCCATCGTGCCGGTCGCCTCGTCCACGTACGAGGTGACCACCACGCCGTTGACGGCACAGAAGTGCAGGTAGGACATCATGTGGCACTGGGACAGGGCGGCGAGCAGCAGCTGTTCGGGGTTCCACCGGGAGGCGTCGCCGCGGAAGGTCGGGTCGGCGCTGCCGAGGATCACCGGCAGCTCTCCGGCGGCCACCTCGTGCGCCCGCGCGTAGGCGCGGTAGTGGCTGGTGCCGGTGCCGAGGTTTCCGGTCCAGGTGACGCGGGTGGCGTAGGAGTGCAGTCGGGCCATGGCGGCCACTCCCTCTCTCGGGTACGGGACGGGGCGGCGCGGCGTCGAGCGGTGCCGGGCGTGCCCAGCGGTGCCGGGCGTCGACGTGGATGGTACGGCCGTCGCGGCGGCCACGCCCGCCCCCGCCGCGAGGCGCCCCGCCGTCGTCGGCAGCCGACGCGCGCACCAGGGGCGGGCTTCAGGCCCGCCACTCCTCCCGGAAGCCGAGCCGGGTGAAACGCCCGGACCGCCAGACTCCCGGCCCGCCCGCGGCCGGCCGCCGGAACGGCTGAAACCCGTGACCTCCCGCCCTTATGGAGTGACCGGTCCGCGATGACCGATTAGTCTCGCGATCATGGTGGACATCCACGACGTACCCGAGGACGACATCGACCGCGCTCTGGAACTCGCGTACCTCGTCTTCCACGACCGGCCCGAGAAGGAGGCCCGCGCCCGACACCACGCGCTGCTGGTGCGGTGCCTGCGGATCGGCGCCTACGACGGGGACGCCCTCGTCGGCTTCATGGCCGCCCACGACTTCCGGCTCTCGGTGCCCGGGGCGGACCTGCCCTGCCCCGGGCTCACCTTCGTCTGCGTCGCCCCCACCCACCGCCGCCGCGGCGTGCTCACCGGGCTCATGACCGAGATGCTGGAGCGCGCCGCGGCCACCCGCAGCCCGCTCGCCGCCCTGTGGGCCTCCGAGGCCGCCATCTACGGCCGCTTCGGCTACGGCGGCGCGACCACCGGCGTCACCATCGAGATCGACTCCACCCGGCCGCTGGCCCTGCGCATCGACCCGGACCGGCGCCCGCTGCGGCTCGTCGACCCGCAGGAGGCGCTCGCCGTGATCGGGCCCTTCCACGAGTCCGCCCGCGCCCGGCGGGCCGGCCGCCCCACCCGCAGCGCGCCGCGCTGGCGCGAGGAGTGGCTGACCGAACAGGACGAACAGGACGAGGAACTGAGCCCGCCGCGGATCATCGTCCTCGGGGAGCCGGGCGAGCCCATCGCCGGCTACGTGCTCTACCGCACGAAGCCCGACGACGACGGCGGGCCCACCCGCGCACCCCAGGGTCTGGTCCGGGTCGAGGAACTGGAGGCCGACACCCCGGCCGTCGCCGCCGCCCTGTGGGAGTGCGTGGCCGCCCTCGACCTCACCGGCCGGGTCCGCGCGTGGGGGCGCCCGGCCGACGACCCGCTGCTGCACTTCGCCGCCGACCGGGACCAGGTGCGGGTCACCGCCCAGTACCCGGCGCTCTGGCTGCGCCTGGTCGACGTACGCGCGGCGCTGACCGCGCGGTCGTGGGCCGCGCCGGTGGACGTGGTGCTGGAGGTGCACGACGTACGGCTGCCCGGCAACAGCGGGCGGTTCCGGCTCGACGCGGGACCGGGCTGGGCGTCGTACGAGCCCGCGGACGACGCCGCCGACCTGGCCCTGGACGTACGGGAGCTGGCCGCCTGCTACCTGGGCGGGACGCGGGTCGCCGAGCTGGTCGCGGCCGGGCTGGTACGGGAGCACACGCCGGGCGCGGCCGCGGCCTTGGACGCGGCCCTGCGCACGCCCGTACTGCCGCACACGGGCGACGAGTTCTGACGTCCGGCGGGGGCGGGGGCGGGCGAGCGGACCGCCCCCGCCGGGTTCCGGCCGTTCCGGCCGTTCCCGCCGGTCAGGCCGGCAGGGAGATCCGGGCCGCCGACATCCCGAAGCCGGAGCTCCGGACACCGGCGGGCCGGCCCGGGCCGAGTCGGTGCAGGTCCTCCTCGCGGTAACGGTGGCACTGGCGGTGCCAGTTGAGGATGCCGGCCAGCCAGTCCTTGAGCTCGCCGACGTACGCGTCGAGCCCGGCGCGGGCTTCGGCGCACAGCTTCCAGTCCTCGTAGAGCAGCGGCAGCTGGTTCGCGACGATGTGCTCGAACTCCTCCGTGCGCTGCGTCATCAGGGAGTGGCAGATGTGCAGGGCCTCCGGGTAGCCGATGTCGAAGAAGTTCCGTGTGACCAGGACGTGGTTGTGGACCTCGCCCTCGAACTCCACCTCCTTCTGGTAGGAGAAGATGTCGTTCAGCAGGCACGCGGTGTCGGCCGCCGCGTTCTCCAGGGACCGGATGGTCCCGGAGGCATAGATCTCCTCGGGGATGCCGCGGCCCGCGTGGCCGAGCCGGCAGAGGAACATGGTGAGGTGCGAGCCGAAGGTCCGTCGGCGCATCTCGGCGTAGTCCACCGGGTCCGGGATGCGGTTGAGGATCTGGTTGTCGATC
Organism: Streptomyces sp. NPDC005533; assembly: GCF_042871845.1. Classification (NCBI taxonomy): domain Bacteria; kingdom Bacillati; phylum Actinomycetota; class Actinomycetes; order Kitasatosporales; family Streptomycetaceae; genus Streptomyces; species Streptomyces sp. NPDC005533. Next base: position 7,285 of record NZ_JBIAJH010000052.1, read on the forward strand.
TCCCACACCCAGCTCTCCAGCATGCTGACGAGGGTCGCCCGGAATGCCGCGCGCACGTCCCGGCTCATGCCCCGGCTCGTACGGACCCACAGGTCGGCGAGCGCGCGCTCCATCGCCGTGAGCGGCTGCGGCTGCGGCTGCGGCTGTTCGGCGGGGTCGGCGGGGTCGACGGGGAGCATCGCGATCAGCCGCGCGGTGGTCGCCTTGGCCGCCGCGAGGTTCCTGGTCTGCCCGAAGGCCACCGGGTAGTAGTCGTCCCCGTACGTCCCCCAGGTCAGCCAGCACGCGTTGAGGAGCAGCGCGTCGGGCGTGGCGTCCGGGTCGATGCCGGCCGAGCAGAGCGCGAAGTCGTAGCCGCGCAGCCGCTGTTCGGTCCAGATGGTGGAACCGGGGTCGCCGGGGTGGGCCTGGAGCAGGCCCATGCGCCGGGCCCAGTCGACCGATCCCTCACGCGCGTGGTCCAGGTGCGGGCTGACGGAGAGCGCGAACGGCATGTAGACGTCCGGGATCACGGACGGTCCGGTGCGCTCGAACGGGACGTGGGTGAAGGAGCGGTGGCGCAGCTCCGCCGAGCGCCGCGTGAAGACGGACTTCAGGTCGAACGCGGTGGTGCCGAGCCCGGACGGCAGGAACGGCAGGGTGAGCGGGGCGGTGGCCCGGGCCTCCTTGTTCATGTAGCGGCTGGAGACCATGTGCCACTCGTGGCCGCCGGACTGCCAGTCCTGCAGGCCCTTGGCGTAGGCGAGGACGGCCGCGATCTCCGCCGGGTCCATCGCGTGGTCGGCGAAGAGCTGGGGGAGTTCGGCGAGGGCGGTCTGCTCGAACTGGTGCAGGCGGGAGGTGAGCAGGTCGTTGGAGACCTCGGCGGCCTCCTGGGTGGTGCAGCCGAGGAAGGTCTCCAACACCAGCACCGCATTGGAGAGTTCACCCTCGTCGGCGACCTCGCGCTGGTAGGAGAAGAGGTCGTTGCGCAGGTGCACGGCGTCGGAGAAGGCGTCGCGCAGGACGCCGAGCGCGCGCGAGTGCGCGACGCGCGCCGGGACTTCGGCGGCGACGTATTCGACCAGGCCGGCCGACCAGGGGGCGCCGCCCACCTTGCGGCGCATCTCGATGTACTCGAGGGGGTTCGCCACGCGCCCGATGTCGATGTTGGCGAGCTCCCACATCGACTCGTCGAGGAGGTTCCTCGTGGACAAGGAGAACCGTTCCCGCCAGTGCGCGGACATCGCGGGCACGGTCCGCGCCCACAGGTCCGCGAGCCCCGCCTCGACAGGGTTGGTCGGCGCGGGGAAGCCGGCGGCCAGGTCCATCGGCATGAAGGCGGCCAGCCGGTCGAGGTACTCCTTGGCGCCGGCCCGGTCCTGCGAGCGCTTGAACGTCTCCAGGAAGTGGTCGTCGAAGAAGAACACCCACACGTACCAGTCGGTGACCAGGGACAGCGCGTCGGCGTCGCAGTCGGGGTGGGTGTACGAGCAGAGCAGCGCGTAGTCGTGCGAGTCGAGGTCGCTCTCCTCCCAGACACCGGAACCCTCCAGCATCCCGAGGTCGCGCGCCCACCGCTTGGTGTGGACCCGCGCGGCCTCCAGGTGGGGGTTCAGTCGCGCCGGATAAGGCACGTAGAAGTCCGGCAGTTGAAAGGGCTGCGTCACGACGGGATGGGCCTTTCGTCCAAGGGCGCGGGGGCCCCGGATCGTCCCGGCCCCCCGCACGAGATCAGCAGTGCCCTACCCGTCGCACCCCTGGAACAAGGGCCTTTTCACCGCTTCAGGTGACACCCCCACCGTTCCCCGACGCGGCGGCCCGCCGGGGGCTAGAGGAGGTGCCCGGAGCCGGACACGGCGGAGGCCGCCCCCCCGGTGGGGGAGGCGGCCTCCGCGCGGTGTGGTGGCTACGGGCTGGGAATCGGGAGAGGAGCGGTTCCCATTGTGGGGATGGTCCACCGCTGGGCGGGGGAGCCGTTGCAGTCCTAGAGCCACAGCTGGGTTCCGGGGGTGGTGTCGAAGCCGCCGAGGTCGAGGCAGCGTCCGGAGGCGGGGTGGTTGGTCCGCTGGTGCAACGCCCGCGTCGCTGCCGCACGGCACGATCCGCTCAGGCGGCTTCGTCCCGGCGGACCCGGGAACAGGCCGCGGATGAGTGGGAAAGGTCGGAGGACGAGAGCGCGGACGACACTGTTCAGATCACCCCCTAAGCCGCCCGGCTCCAGCAACCGCGTACCCGGGCGTCACCTCCATGCCGCGGCCAGCCCGCTGCAGGGGCAAGCCTTGCCCCAGCTGCGAGAACGGTCGTCGCCAAGCCGTTCACGAGCGCACTCGCTGGAGCCTGACGAGACCGATGCCGCCATCACCCCTGAGCCCGTGTCTGACGGCGGACCGGCAAAATTGGGCGACTCTCTCACCGCATGCAAAAGTATGTTCGATCATTGTTTGAGGGGATGTCGTCGCGCGGCCATGGGCGCGCGACGACGCGGTGTGGGGGGGTACGGGTGGGGTTTGACGAAGAGTGGGGTCGGCTGCGGGCGGAGGCAGCCGAACGCGCGGCCTCAGGCTCGGCCGTGCAGCCGGCCGTGGTTGGGGCTCCCCCGCCAGTCGCGGCTCATCCTCTTGAGGAGGCCCGGGAGGCGGCGTGGGAGCGGCTGGCGGATTTCCGTGGCCGAGCGGTCTTGGTGCCGCTCGATGAGGCGGGCGGGTTGTGGACGGCGCAACTCGGCGGTCTGGACTGGATCTATGCGTTCTGTGACGAGGAGGCGCTGGCCCGGTTCGCCGCGGCACGCGGTGAGGCGGAGCGGGAGTGGACTTACCGGCGAGGTGTCGGGGCGCGGTTGCTCGACGAGGTGGTGCCGGCGCTGGACTTCCCGTGCGGGGTCGCGTTGAACGTGGCCGGTCCTGACGGCGCTGTGTTCCCGCCGGTGCGGGGGATTGTGCCGGCTGCGGCGGCGCTGGACGCAGGGGTAGCGGCGTGAGCGGGGGTGAGCCGGATCTCGATGCGCCGAAGGAAGCGCTCGGAAGCATTGCGCAAGGCATCACGCAGGCACTGGGTGAGCTGAGAGAGATCGGGATGGTGGGCTCGGCCGGCATGGGCCGAGGCTTCGTCAATCTCTCTCTGTCCACGATGGACACGGGGCACGACGGCCTGTCGTCCACCTTCAGGACGTTTTGCGAACGGTGGGAATGGGGCGTGCGCTCTCTCGTCCAGCAAGGCAACAGCTTCGCCGAGAACGTCGGCCTGTCTTCCGGTGCTTTTCATGAGCAGGACCAGTACGTCCAGGGCACTTTCAAGGTGGTGGCGAACGCCGCCATGGGCAACCCCTACGCGTCCGAGGACGACATCACAGGTAAGGGCTGGAGTGAGGTCCTGGCCGACAACCCGTACACCCAGATCCGGGACGCTGACTACAGCAAGGAGTCCTTCGACTACGCTTCCGTTGAGAGCAAGAACGCCTGGAAGAGCGCCATCCACGATGTGAACAGCTCCGACATCCTCCTGTCGAACCAGATCATCGACTCCGTCGGCCTCCGTGAGGAGATGGACCGGACCGTTGAGGGCATCGCCGGCCCGGCACCCAAGCCCGATATCGCCGGAGACCGCTGATGACTGACTTCGGCAGCCTGCTGGGCAAAGGCATCGACGCGCTCGGTGACGGTGTGGACTCCGCCAATAAGGTCATCGGCCACGGCGTCGACATGGCAACCGAGGGGATCGGTGCGGGCCTGGACTATGTGGGCGCTCACGACTGGGCGGACAAGGTCGAGGACTTCGGCGACGATGTCGCCCACGGCCTCGGCGCCATGCCGGAAAAGCAGCTCGGGCAGACCCAGCAGGCCAACGAGCTGCTCCTCGGCAAGCCTGACGCCATCTGGGAGTCGGCGGCCCACCTCAAGGACTTCCAGGCCGCCTTCGACAGGGTGGGACAGGGGATGAAGGCCCTTGACTCCGGTCACTGGAAGGGAGCTGCGGCCGACGCGTTCCGCGAGAAGTTCGCGATGCATCCCACTGACTGGCTCCACGCCGCCGACGCGTGCGAGGCCGCGGGCAACGCGCTGAACGGCTACGCGGAGACGGTGATGTGGGCTCAGCTCCAGGCCCAATCGGCCATCGAGCTCTACCAGCAAGGCATGAACGCGTCCAAGGAAGCCGCCGAGGCCTACAGGACCAGGGCCGAAGCGTACGAGGCGGCCGCCAAGGCCGGCCAGAACCCGGGCCCCTGCCCGGCACCGGGCGCCGACCCGGGCGAGGCAGCCCGTACGCGGGCCCGGGAGATCCTCGATGAGGCGCGTCGCCAGCGCGACGATGCCGCTCGCGCCGTCGATCGGGCGATCGCCGCCGCCACGGAACACGCCCCGGCCAAGCCGTCGACGGCACGCCAGATCATGGCCGAGTTCATGGACTACGAGGGCTCCCAGGCGGTGGAGCTCACCCACGTCCTGGGCGGAGCCGTCAAAGGCACCGCCGGCATCCTCAACTTCGCCCGCGGCCTCAACCCCGGCGACCTCTACAACCTGACCCACCCCGCCGAGCACCAGCGGCACCTCAACATGACCTTGGCGGGCCTGGTCTCCACCGCCGCCCACCCCGAACGCGTTCCAGCAGGGCTCATCGAAAGCCTCAAGGGTGACTTCAGCGAAGGCGTCGGCCGTCTCATCCCCGAGTTCGTCGGCCCCAAGGGCATGAGCGGAGCGCGAGCGGGGGAAAAGTTTGCCGCCCGGGAGACTCTCCCGGGCCGGACCGGCACCACCTTCGACGGTTTGGCCAGCAGGGGCTCAGGAGCACATATTCCGCCTCCCGAGGAGGTGAGACGGGCCGTCGTCGAAAGCAAGCCTGAAATCCTGCAGCGCTCCTGGCCGGACGACGATGGCCGGTACTATGCGACTCGCGTATTGAAGGGTGGGCGGACTGACGGTGAAGCCGTGCTGGCAGGTCACGGTTACATCGAGAGGGAAGCCGGAGAAATAGTGGTCCCGAAGGGCACGACAATATCGTTCTACGTGCCGCACGGTGAGCGAATCCCCGGCATGAGCGGCGTAGCCGTAGAGGGTGGAACGTACCCTGGAGGAGCAGTGGAGACATTTCGCGAGGGAGATCGAATACCGAATTATACGCTCGCGCCGCCAGTGCCCACGGGAGTTAACGGCTTCAGTGTCTACGAAAATTCGATAACGGTATCCCGTAGAACCATGCTCTCGGAACTCCTCGGGGAGAACATGGGGAACGTCCATTGGGCTGCCTGTCGTGAATTCAAGTAGTGGGGCCAAAAGCAGAAGGGATGTTGATAAGGTGAGTACCGGTTTGCATCGGACGGCCCGTCCGTGGGCCCTTACGAGCGTATCTCTCGTCGTCAAAAGCAATGATCTCGACCCTGAAGCGGTGTCGGCGCGGCTCGGTCTGCAGCCGACCGCTGTCCGTCTGCCTGGACCAGATCGCTGGGGGCCGCCCGGTGAGGTCGACGGCCGGTGGCGACTCACGTGTGATGAACAAAGCACCCGAGATCCCGCCGAGCAGCTGGAGCAGATTGTGTCTGCGGCGGAGGGGTGCGCCTCCCAGCTGCGGTCGATGCAATCGGAAGGCCCTGAGGTGTATCTGGAGGTCTACGGCTTCGCGGACCACGGGTCACAATTCCTTGTTTCCGCTCCCCTGTTTTCCAGAATCGCCCAGCTGGGTGTTCCCTTGTCTCTCACACCCAATCTGAACGCCCGGTGACCCGGCAGAAGGAACGGAGGACGTCGTGACCATGCGTGAGACCTGGCGAGGTGTGCGCGTCGCGCTGGTGGTCGACAAGCAAGAAGTCGACGCACACCGCGTTGCCGCAGCCGTGAAACTGTTGCCGGAGCTGACGACTGACGCCTCCCGCATCGAGTCGGCAGCGGACCGCTGGACCTGGAACGTAAGCAAGGGCGAGGGGGATACGCTGGAGAACCAGGTCCTCACCCTGGTTACCCAAATCCGCCCCAGACGGGAAAGCCTGATGACGCTCCAGCGAGATGGATATGCCGTGCATGTGGACATCGCCGGCACCGCGGGTACCGGGTCCCCGATGGTGCTGCGCCCCGCCGTCCTGGCAGAGTTGGCGTCCCTGGGCGTTCCCGTGACCGTCACATGTCTGTCTCCGACAGGGTCTGCCGAGCCTGACCCGTTGAGCTGGCTCGACGCGTAGGCGCCCCGTCCACGTCCCGTACGGCATCGTAGGAGGTGCGTACCCGACTGGTGGCGGGGTGAGCCCCGCAGGCGCGAGGGCCGGCCTGGGCGGGGGGTTGGGCTGCGAAGCCCTGGGTGCGCGGGGTCGAGCGGGGGTGGTGGGGGTGTCGGAGCTTGGGGGTAATGTCTGGTTCGGTTAGGTTTGCCACGGTATTTGGTTTCGGCGTTCCGGGAGGGACACTCGTGGCTATTGATCTGGACAAGGTGCTCGACAAGGCGTGGGCCGACAAGCCGCTCGCCGAGGTGCTCGCGGCTCCCGTGGCCGCGCTCAAGGGCGTCAGCGACAAGGACGGCGAGCTGCTGCACGAGGCGTTTGGGGTCAAGACCGTCGCCGACTTCGGGCAGCTGAAATACGTGCGGTGGGCGCAGGCGCTCGTCGCGCTGAACCAGACCGTCAAGGCCTAGACGGGTAGCCGGGCAGTCAAGCACGCGAGAGGCCGTCCTCCCCGCCCGCGGAACGGGTGGGGAGGACGGCCTCCTTCGTGTCCTACTCGCCTTCGCCCTCCAGGTTGCCCTCGGTGTCCAGGTAGACCTGGCGGAGGGCTTCGAGGATCCGGGCGTCCGGCTTCTCCCACATGCCGCGGGACTCGGCTTCGAGGAGGCGCTCCGCGATGCCGTGCAGGGCCCAGGGGTTGGCCTCCTCCAGGAAGGCGCGGTTGGTCGGGTCCAGGACGTACGTCTCGGTGAGCTTGTCGTACATCCAGTCCGCGACCACGCCCGTGGTGGCGTCGAAGCCGAACAGGTAGTCGACCGTCGCGGCGAGTTCGAAGGCGCCCTTGTAGCCGTGGCGGCGCATCGCCTCGATCCACTTGGGGTTGACCACGCGGGCACGGAAGACCCGGCTGGTCTCCTCCACCAGCGTGCGCGTCTTCACGGTCTCGGGACGCGTCGAGTCGCCGATGTACGCCTCCGGGGCCGTGCCGCGCAGGGCGCGGACGGTGGCCACCATGCCGCCGTGGTACTGGAAGTAGTCGTCCGAGTCCGCGATGTCGTGTTCGCGCGTGTCCGTGTTCTTGGCGGCCACCGTGATGCGCTTGTAGGCCGTCTCCATCTCGTCGCGCGCCGGACGGCCCTCCAGGCCACGGCCGTAGGCGTAGCCGCCCCACACCGTGTAGACCTCCGCGAGGTCGGCGTCCGTACGCCAGTCGCGGGAGTCGATCAGCTGGAGGATGCCGGCCCCGTACGTACCCGGGCGCGAGCCGAAGATACGGGTCGTGGCCTTGCGCTCGTCGCCGTGGACGGCGAGGTCCGCCTGGGCGTGGGCGCGGATGAAGTTCGACTCCGCCGGCTCCTCCAGGGAGGCCGCGAGCCGGACCGCGTCGTCCAGCAGCCCGATGACGTGCGGGAACGCGTCGCGGAAGAAGCCCGAGATGCGCAGGGTCACGTCGATGCGGGGGCGGCCGAGCTCGTCGAGCGGGATCGGCTCCAGGCCCGTGACGCGGCGCGAGGCCTCGTCCCAGACCGGGCGGACGCCGAGGAGGGACAAGGCCTCCGCCACGTCGTCGCCCGAGGTGCGCATCGCGCTCGTGCCCCACAGGGACAGGCCCACGGACGCGGGCCACTCGCCGTTGTCCGTGCGGTAGCGGGTCAGGAGGGACTCGGCCAGGGCCTGGCCCGTCTCCCACGCGAGGCGGGAGGGGACGGCCTTCGGGTCGACCGAGTAGAAGTTGCGGCCCGTGGGAAGGACGTTGACCAGGCCGCGGAGCGGGGAGCCCGAGGGGCCCGCCGGGATGAAGCGGCCGTCGAGGGCCGCGACGACGTGCGCGATCTCGTCCGTCGTGCCGGCCAGCCGGGGGACCACCTCGCGGGCCGCGAACGACAGGACCGCCGCGACCTCCGGCGACTGGTCCGCGGCGACCGAGGCCACCGCGTCGAGGGACCAGTGCGCGTCCTCCATCGCCTGGACCAGGGCGCGGGCCTGCGCCTCGACGGCGTCCGCCGAGGTACGGGTGGCCTTGGACTCGTCGAGGCCGAGCGCCTCGCGCAGGCCCGGGAGGGCCGACGTACCGCCCCAGATCTGCCGGGCGCGCAGGATGGCGAGGACCAGGTTGACGCGGGCCTCACCGGTCGGGGCGCCGCCCAGCACGTGCAGACCGTCGCGGATCTGGGCGTCCTTGACCTCGCACAGCCAGCCGTCGACGTGCAGCAGGAAGTCGTCGAAGCCCTCGTCGTCCGGGCGCTCTTCGAGGCCCAGGTCGTGGTGGAGCTTCGCCGCCTGGATCAGGGTCCAGATCTGGGCGCGGATGGCCGGCAGCTTCGCCGGGTCCATCGCGGAGATCTGGGCGTACTCGTCCAGGTGCTGTTCGAGGCGGGCGATGTCGCCGTAGGACTCGGCGCGGGCCATCGGCGGAACGAGGTGATCGACCAGGGTCGCGTGCACGCGGCGCTTGGCCTGGGTGCCCTCGCCCGGGTCGTTGACCAGGAAGGGGTAGATGAGCGGGAGGTCGCCGAGCGCGGCGTCCGGCGCGCAGGCCGCGGACAGGCCGGCGTTCTTGCCCGGCAGCCACTCCAGGTTGCCGTGCTTGCCCAGGTGGATCATCGCGTCGGCGCCGAAGCCGCCGTCCTCCGCGCGCGCCTGGATCCAGCGGTACGCCGCCAGGTAGTGGTGCGAAGGCGGCAGGTCCGGGTCGTGGTAGATCGCGATCGGGTTCTCGCCGAAGCCGCGCGGCGGCTGGATGAGGATGAGGAGGTTCCCGCGGCGCAGGGCCGCCAGGACGATGTCGCCCTCGGGGTTCGCCGAGCGGTCCACGAACATGTTGCCCGGGGCCTCGCCCCAGTGCCGCTCGACGCTCTCGCGGAGCTCGGCCGGCAGCTCCGCGAACCAGCGCTTGTAGTCGGCGGCCGGGATGCGGACCGGATTGCGCGCCAACTGCTCCTCGGTCAGCCAGTCCTGGTCGTGGCCGCCGGCCTCGATCAGGGCGCGGATCAGCTCGTCGCCGTCGCCGGACACCAGACCGGGGATGTCCTGGGTGGGGCCGAAGTCGTAGCCGCCCGCGATCAGTGTGCGCAGCAGCTCGACGGCGCTGGCCGGGGTGTCGAGACCGACCGCGTTGCCGATGCGGGAGTGCTTGGTCGGGTACGCGGACAGGACCAGCGCGACCTTCTTGTCGCGGCGGTCGATGTGGCGCAGACGGGCGTGGCGTACGGCGATCCCCGCGACCCGGGCGGCCCGCTCGGGGTCGGCCACGTAGGCGGGCAGGCCGTCCTCGTCGAGCTCCTTGAAGGAGAACGGGACGGTGATCAGGCGGCCGTCGAACTCCGGCACGGCGACCTGGGTGGCGGCGTCGAGGGGGGACAGGCCCTCGTCGTTCTCCTCCCAGGCGCTGCGCGAACCGGTCAGGCACAGCGCCTGGAGGATCGGCACGCCGAGCGCGGCGAGGGCGCCGGCGTCCCAGGACTCGTCGTCACCGCCGGCGGAGGCGGTCGCGGGACGGGTGCCGCCGGCCGCGAGGACGGTGGTGACGATCGCGTCCACGGACTCCAGGGCCTGGAGGAGCTCCGGCTCGGGGGTGCGCAGGGAGGACACGTAGAGGGGGAGGGGCTCGGCGCCCTTCGCCTCGATGGCCTCGCAGAGGGCGTGGACGAAGGCGGTGTTGCCGCTCATCTGGTGGGCGCGGTAGTAGAGCACGGCGACCTTGGGGGCGGCGGCCGCGGCCGCGGCCGGGGCCGTGCCCGTGCCCGTGCCCGTGTCCGTGCCCGGGGTGGCGGTGTCGGCGGCGGTGCCGGTCGGCTGTTGTGCGTCGCGCTCCAGGGGGCCCCAGGTGGGGGCGGCGGCGGGCGGTTCGAAGCCGTGGCCGGTGAGCAGGACCGTGTCGGAGAGGAACCGGGCCAGCTGGTCGAGGTTGGCGGGGCCGCCGTGCGCGAGGTAGCCGTGAGCCTCTGCCGCGATGCCGATCGGGACCGTGGAGGCCTCCATCAGCTGGGCGTCCGGGGCCTGTTCGCCGGTCAGGACCACGACCGGGCGGGTCTGGTCGGGGGCGAGGAGCAGGTCGAGGCCGTCCTGCCAGGCGCGGAGGCCGCCGAGGAGGCGTACGACGACCAGGTCGACCCCGTCGAGGAGGCCGGGCAGGTCGTCGAGGGGAAGGCGGGAGGGGTTCGCGAACCGGTACGGGACGAGACCGTCCGCCGTGTTCGCCGCGCGGGCGCTGAGCAGATCGGTGTCGGACGTCGACAGCAGCAGGATCATGCGGCGGCAGGCCTTCCTCGGGGTTTCCGCGCCCCGGGCAGTGAGGACAGCGGGAGTTCCTGACTTGCCCGGCGGTGTGGCTCTGCCGGGTTCACAGTGGCGGGACCGCGCCGGAATCGCACCGGGCTTCCTCCCATGTCGCCGTCCTCGGCGACGGCGGGCCGTGTGGTCCGCCGGAAGGTCATCTTAGGGGGGGGGCGCCGCGGGGGGGGCGGGGGGCGCGGGGGGGGGGGGCCCGGGGGCCACGGGGGGGGGGGGGGGGGGGGTGCGGCGCCGTTGTGGGGGCTCTGCCCCCGGGGCCCCGCGCCTCAAGCGCCGGCGGGGCTGGATTGGTGCGGTCTGGGTGGGCTGGGGTGGCTGGGTGCGGCGCCGTTGTGGGGGCTCTGCCCCCGGGGCCCCGCGCCTCAAGCGCCGGCGGGGCTGGATTGGTGCGGTCTGGGTGGGCTGGTGCGGCGCCGTTGCGGGGGCTCTGCCCCCGGGCCCCCGCGCCTCAAACCTCGGCGGGGCTGGTTAGGTGCGGCCGGGGTGGGCCGGGGTGGCTGGGTGCGGCGGCGTTGTGGGGGCTCTGCCCCCGGGGCCCCGCGCCTCAAACGCCGGCGGGGCTGGATTGGTGCGGTCTGGGTGGGCCGGTGCGGCGGCGTTGTGGGGGCTCTGCCCCTGGGGCCCCGCGCCTCAAACGCCGGCGGGGCTGGTTTGGTGGGTGTCCGGGCTGGTGGGGGTGGTGACGGACACAGGTCGGGGGAGGGGAATCGTGGGTATGCTCGCCGCCATGCCCCAGCCACCTTCCGCCGCATCGCGGGACGAACCCGTCATACGGGACCGTGGTGACGCCTGCCCGGGTGCGCTTCGGCTGCACGCGGCGGACGACGGGTTCCTGGCGCGGGTGCGGATTCCCGGGGGGTTGCTCGGCGGCGACGCGGCGCTGCTGCTGGCCGATGCCGCCGACCGGCTCGGCGACGGCCACCTCGACCTGACCTCGCGCGGCAACGTACAACTGCGCGGCCTCGGTGAGAGTTGCGGCGGGGAACTGGCCGGGCTGCTGGCGGCCGCCGGGCTGCTGCCCGCTCCCACGCACGAGCGGGTCCGCAACATCGTCTGCTCGCCGCTCACCGGCCTCGACCTGCTGGGCCTGCCCGACGTGTCCCCCTGGGTGGCGGAGCTGGACGCGCTGCTGTGCGCGAGCGAGGCGGCGGCCGGACTGTCCGGGCGGTTCCTCTTCGCCCTCGACGACGGCCGGGGTGACGTGACCTCGCTCGACGCGGACGTGAACCTCGTTCCGCGCGGGGCGGGGGACGCCCTGCTGTGGGCGGGGGACCCGGGGCAAGCCGTGCTCGTCTGCGCGCAGGACGCGCCGCGGGCCGCGCTGGTGGCCGCCGAGTACTTCCTCGACGCCGTCCGGGAGGCCGGTACCCGGGTCTGGCGGGTGGCCGAACTGGCTCCCGAACACGCCCTGTCCGGGGCTCGGTTGGCGCAGCGGCTGGCCGACGCCGGTGTCCGCGCCGTCGTGGCGACGCAGGACCCGTCCGCCCCGTCCGCCCCGTCCGTCCGACCCGGCCCGCCGCCCGAGCCCGGTGTCGTGCCCGGGCCCGACGGCACCGCCTCGCTCTCCCTCCTCGCCCCGCTCGGGCGGCTCACCACCGCGCAGTGGCGTCGGCTCGCCGGCCTCACGGGCCGGGTCCGGCTGACTCCCTGGCGCGGCATCGTGGCCCCCGGGCTGCCCGGCCACGCGGCCACCGCCGCGCTCGCCGGCCTCGCGGACGCGGGGCTGGTCACGGCTCCCGACAGTCCCTGGCGGTCCGTCACCGCCTGTACGGGCAAGCCCGGTTGCGCGAAGTCCCTGGCCGACGTACGCGCCGACGCGCGGGCCGTCACGGAACGCGCCCGCGGGCCGCTGCCCGTGCACTGGTCGGGCTGCGAGCGCCGGTGCGGGCACCCGCGCGGCTCCGCCTGGGTGGACCTGGTCGCCACCCCCACCGGATACGACCTCCACCTCGAAGGCCGCGCACCGCGACGCGGCGTACCGGAGCACGAGCTCGCCCCGGCCCTCGCGGACGCCCGCCACGCAGACCACGTACGTGACAACCTCCCCGACTCAGTGCAGAAATGAGCGAGTACACCGTGTTCGAGTACGAGAAGGACGGCGCCGCGATCTACCGCCAGTCCTTTGCCACGATCCGCGCCGAGGCGGACCTCTCCGGCCTGCCCGCGTCGGTCGCCCAGGTCGCGGTGCGCATGATTCACGCCTGCGGGATGACCGACCTCCCGCAGGACCTCGGGTACACCCCCGACGTGGTGCTGCGCGCCCGCGCCGCGCTGGAGGCCGGCGCGCCGATCCTGTGCGACGTCCAGATGGTCGCCAGCGGTGTCACCCGCAAGCGGCTGCCCGCCGACAACGACGTGATCTGCACCCTCTCCGACCCGGCGGTTCCCGACCTCGCCGCGAAGATGGGCACCACGCGCAGCGCCGCCGCCCTCGAAGTCTGGCGTGACCGCGGCCTGTTGGAGGGCTCCGTGATCGCCGTCGGCAACGCCCCGACCGCGCTGTTCCGGCTGCTGGAGATGATCGAGGAGGGCGCTCCGCGCCCGGCCGCCGTCATCGGCGTCCCCGTCGGCTTCATCGGCGCCGCCGAGTCCAAGGACGCGCTCGCCGCCCACCCCTCGGGGCTCGACCACCTGATCGTGCGCGGCCGGCGGGGCGGCAGCGCCATCGCCGCGGCCGCCGTCAACGCCATCGCGAGCGTGGCCGAATGAGCGCCGACCAGGCCCTCCGGGGGCGCCTGTACGGGGTCGGGCTCGGGCCCGGCGATCCGAACCTGATGACGCTGCGGGCCGTCCAGGTGATCGGCGAGGCCGATGTCGTCGCCTATCACAGCGCCCGGCACGGGCGCTCCATCGCCCGCTCGATCGCCGCCGCGCACCTGCGCGAGACGCACATCGAGGAGCCGCTGGTCTACCCGGTCACGACCGAGACCACCGACCACCCCGGCGGCTACCAAGGCGCGATGGAGGAGTTCTACGAGGCCGCCGCCGCCCGGCTGGCCGCGCACCTGGACGCCGGCCGGACCGTCGCCGTGCTCGCGGAGGGCGACCCGCTCTTCTACAGCTCGTACATGCACATGCACAAGCGGCTCGCGGACCGGTACGAGACCGAGGTCGTCCCCGGGGTCACCTCGGTGAGCGCCGCCGCCGCCCGGCTCGGCACCCCGCTCGTGGAGGGCGAGGAGGTCCTGACCATCCTCCCCGGCACCCTGCCCGAGGAGGAGCTCACCGCCCGTCTCGCCGCCACCGACTCGGCGGTCGTGATGAAGCTCGGCCGCACCTTCCCCGCCGTGCGGGGCGCGATGGAGAACAGCGGCCGGCTCGCCGAGGCCCGCTACGTCGAGCGCGCCACCATGGAGGGCGAGCGGACCGGCCGGCTCGCCGACACCGATCCGGCGAGCGTGCCGTACTTCGCCGTCGCCGTGGTGCCCAGCCGGACCGGCAACCCGGGCAGCGTGCCGTCCGGCCCCGGCGAGGTCGTGGTCGTCGGCACCGGCCCGGCGGGCCCGCTGTGGCTCACCCCGCAGACCCGGCGCGCCCTGGCCGACGCCGAGGTGCTGGTCGGCTACACGACGTACCTGGACCGGGTTCCCGTGAAACCGGGGCAGATCCGGCACGGCTCCGACAACAAGGTGGAGTCGGAGCGCGCCGAGTTCGCCCTCGACCTGGCCCGGCGCGGGCAGCGGGTGGCCGTGGTCTCCGGCGGCGACCCCGGTGTCTTCGCCATGGCCACGGCGGTGCTGGAGGTGGCCGGGCAGGCGGAGTACGAGGACGTGCCCGTACGGGTGCTGCCGGGCGTGACCGCGGCCAACGCGGCGGCCGCCGCGGCCGGCGCCCCGCTCGGCCACGACTACGCCACCGTCTCCCTCTCGGACCGGCTCAAGCCGTGGGAGGTCATCGCGGAGCGGCTGCGCGCCGCCGCCGCGGCCGACCTGGTGCTCGCCCTCTACAACCCCGGCTCGCGCAGCCGCACGTGGCAGGTGGCCCAGGCGCGCGAGCTGCTGCTGGAACTGCGCGCCCCCGAGACCCCGGTGGTCGTCGCCCGCGACGTGGGCGGGTCGGAGCAGTCGGTGCGGATCGTCACGCTCGCCGAACTGGAGCCGTCCGAGGTCGACATGCGCACGATCCTGCTGATCGGCTCCTCGCAGACGCAGATCACCGAGCGGCCCGACGGGTCGCGGATCACGTGGACGCCGCGCCGCTACCCGTGAGGACGGCCGCGGACGTCTGACCGGGCCCGGGGCGGCCGACCGCCTCCGGGCCCGGGGCCGTTCACGGGTCCACGTACAGTCCCCGCCCGTCCGCGCCAGGGGCGGCGGCCGCCCCCTACGACGGGTCGGCGTCGAGCCAGCGCAGGGCTTCGAGGACCGTGGTCGCCTGCGGCTGGCCCTCCGGGACCGGGGGGCGGCGGACGACCAGGACCGGGATGCCGGCCTCGCGGGCGGCCGTGAGTTTGGGGGCGGTGGCCGAGCCGCCGCTGTCCTTGGTGACGAGCACGTCGATCCGGTGGCGGGCGAGCAGCTCCCGCTCGTCGGCCAGGGTGAACGGGCCCCGGTCCAGCAGCACTTCCATGCGCGGCGGCACGGGACCGTCCGGCGGATCCACCGAGCGCACCAGGAACCAGGTGTCGGTGAGGTGCGCGAAGGTGTGCAGGCCCATCCGCCCGGTGGTCAGGAAGGCCCGGCCGCCGAGCGGGGGCAGCGCGGCGGCCGCCTCCTCCAGGGAGTCGACGAACCGCCAGTCGTCGCCGGGGCCCGGGGTCCAGCCGGGCCGGCGCAACGCCAGCGTCGGGACGCCCGTGAGCGCCTGCGCCTCGGCGGCGTTGAAGCTGATCCGCTCCGCGAACGGGTGGGTGGCGTCGACCACGTGCGTGACCGAGAAGCCGATGATCCAGCCCGCGAGTCCGGCGATGCCGCCGAAGCCGCCGACGCGGGTGCCGCCCGGCGGGAGGAGGGGTGCGGAGACCCGGCCCGCGAGCGAGGTCGTCACCTGGTACGAGGGGTGCTGCTCCAGAGCCTCCGCGAGGCGGCGGGCCTCCGTGGTGCCGCCGAGGATCAGGACGTGCCGGTCCGGCTCGCGGCCGGCTTCAGCAGACATGACGGTCGCGCTCCGGGGAGTACAGGTGGCTGTCCCGGAACTGCTCCGCCCCCAGGGTGCGGCCGACGATGATGACGGCGGTGCGGACCAGGCCCGCCTCCTTCACCTGGGCGGCGATGTCCGCCAGGGTGCCGCGCAGGATCAGCTCGTCGGGGCGGCTGGCCATCGCCACGACCGCCACCGGGCACTCGGCCCCGTAGTGCGGCAGCAGCTCCTCGACGACCCGGTCCACGTAGCGGGTGGCCAGGTGCAGGACCAGGAGCGCGCCGCTGCGGCCCAGCGTGGCCAGGTCCTCGCCGGGCGGCATCGGAGTGGCCTGCTGGGCGACGCGGGTCAGGATCACCGTCTGGCCGACGGTGGGCACCGTCAGCTCCCGCTTGAGGGCGGCGGCCGCCGCCGCGAAGGCCGGTACGCCGGGGACGACCTCGTAGGGGATGCCGGCCGCGTCGAGCCGGCGCATCTGCTCGGCGACGGCGCTGAAGACGGACGGGTCGCCGGAGTGCAGCCGCGCCACGTCCCGGCCCGCCGCGTGGGCCCGTACGCACTCGGCGATGATCTCGTCGAGGTTCAGCTGCGAGGTGTCGACGAGGCGGGCGTCCGCCGGGCACTCGGCGAGCAGCTCGCGCGGGACGAGGCTGCCCGCGTAGAGGCAGACCGGGGCGGCGGCCAGGGTCCTGGCACCGCGCACCGTGATCAGGTCGGCGGCGCCGGGGCCCGCACCGATGAAGTACACGGTCATGTTCGATCCTTCTCCTTGGATGCGGTGGCCGGCTCGGCAGGCTTCGTCACCGACCACTGGGTGACCGGCATCGCCTGCCGCCAGCCCGTGAATCCGCCGACCGGCACGGCGTGCGCGACCGCGAGCTTCACCAGTTCGCCGCCGTGGCGGCGGTAGCGGTCGGTGAGGACCGCCTCCGATTCGAGGGTGACGGTGTTGACGACCAGGCGACCGCCGGGGGCCAGCGCCGCCCAGGCCGCGTCCAGCAGGCCCGGCGCGGTGAGCCCGCCGCCGATGAACACGGCGTCGGGCGCCGGGAGTCCGTCGAGGGCCTGCGGGGCGGCGCCGACGACCACGCGCAGGCCCGGTACGCCGAGCGCCGCCGCGTTGCGGCTGATCCGCGCGGCCCGCTCCGGTACGCGCTCCACCGCCACCGCCCGGCACGAGGGGTGCGTGCGCATCCACTCGATGCCGATGGAGCCGGAGCCGCCGCCGATGTCCCACAGCAGTTCGCCGGGGGCCGGGGCCAGCGCGCACAGCGTCGCGGCCCGGACGTGACGCTTGGTCAGCTGACCGTCGTGTTCGTACGCGGCGTCCGGCAGGCCGGGGGTGGCGCCGAGGCGCGGCGCGGCATGGGCGGGGTCGCGGCGGCAGTCGAGGGCCACCACGTTCAAGGGGTCGCCGGGGGAGCGGTCCCAGCTGTCGGCGCGGCCCTCGTACGCGTCCTCGCGCTCGGACCCGAGCTGCTCCAGCACCCGCATCCGGCTCGGTCCGAAGCCCCGCTCTCGAAGCAGAGCAGCGATCTCGTTCGGGGTCGCCGCTCCGGCGCTGAGCACCAGCACCCGGCGGCCCTCGTGCAGCGCGGCCACGAGGCGGGCCACCGGGCGGCCGACCACCGTGACCACCTCGGTGTCCTCCACCGGCCAGCCCAGGCGGGCGCAGGCGTACGACACGGACGAAGGGTGCGGATGGACCCGCAGGGACCGCGGCCCGAGCTCCTCGGCGAGGGCGCGGCCGATCCCGTAGAACATCGGATCGCCGCTGGCCAGCACCGCGATCCGGCGGCCCGCGTGCTCGGCCATCAGCTTCGGCACGGCCGGCCGCAGCGGGCTCGGCCAGGCCACCCGCTCACCGGCGCACTCCCCGGCCGGCAGCAGGTCCAGCTGGCGCGGCCCCCCGATCAGGACCTGGGCCGAGGACAGCGCGGAGCGCGCGGCGGTGGTGAGCCCGGCCCAGCCGTCGGCGCCGAGGCCGACGACCGTCACGGTTCTGGGGGGCGGTGCGGAGCTCACTGCGCGGTACCTCGGGACGGGAAGGGGAAAGACGGCGGACCCGCAGCCTACTGGCCTGCGGATCCGGGGCCAGCGCCCACCCTCGCAAGACCCCCGCGGCACCCCGGCCGCACCCTCGCGACGCCAGGGTCTACCCTCGGTAACCCACCGCGACACGAGGGAGCCGCCATGCCCGGTCGGAACGCCGGCAAGATCCCCGACCAGAGCGGCCGGACCGCCGTCGTCACCGGGGCCAACAGCGGCATCGGCTACGTCACCGCCCGCGAGCTCGCGCGGCACGGCGCCTCGGTCGTGCTGGCCTGCCGCAGCGCGGCGCGCGGCCGGGCGGCGCTGGTCCGGCTGCGCGCGGAAGTACCGGGGGCCGAGGCGCAGTTCATGCCGCTGGACCTCGCCGACCTGGCGTCCGTAAGGGAGTTCGCCGCCGCGTACGGGCAGCGGCACGCCGCCCTGGACCTGCTGGTCAACAACGCCGGCGTGATGGCGCTCCCGTACGGGCGCACGGCCGACGGGTTCGAGACCCAGTTCGGCGTCAACCACCTCGGGCACTTCGCCCTCACCGGACTGCTGCTGCCCAGGATCCGGCAGGCCGCCCCCGGCGCCCGGATCGTGAACGTCTCCAGCGGGTTCCACGTACTGGGGAGGATCGACGTCGGGGACGGCGGCCCGGACGCGCTCTCCGACGCGCTCTCGGACGAGCGCGGCTACCGCCGCTGGGTCGCCTACGGCCGCTCCAAGACCGCCAACCTGCTCTTCACGCACGAGCTGGCCCGCCGCTTCACCGCGGCCGGCTCCACGATCACCGCCGCCGCGGCCCACCCCGGCTACGCCTCCAGCAACCTGCACTCCGGGGCCTCGAAGGTGGAGGGGCCGAGCCTCAACTCGCGCGTGGCCGCCCTCGGCAACGCGGTCCTCGCCCAGCCCACCGCCTCGGGCGCACTGCCCACCCTGTACGCGGCCACCGCGCCCGGCGTCCGCCAGGACGCCTTCATCGGCCCGCGGTTCGGCTGGCGCGGAGCACCGGCGCCGTCCTGGCGGGCGAAGTGGACCCTCGACGACACGTCCGGCGAACTGCTCTGGGCGGCGTCCGAGAAGCTCACCGGAGTCTCGTACGCCTCCCTCCCGCGCTGATCCGGCAGCGCCCGGCCCGCACGTCCGGGGCCGGTCGCGCGGCGGCCCCGCCCGGCCCGGCCCCGACCGGGACACCCGCCGAGGCTCCGAACGCGGCCCGCGCCCGCGCGGGCGCCCCCGCCGTGAGTCCGTCCGCCCCCGGGTCGCCTCCGGGCGCCCCGGCCCGGGCCTCACCCGGGCCCCGCCCGCGCTGGAGACTCGGCGGCATGAGCGACGACGATGCGGACAACCACCCAGAGGCCCACGCGCGTGCGGGGCTCCCGGCCATGGCTCGTGGACCCATGACGCGTGACGGGGCGGGGGTCAGGCCGGTTCGGGGCGCAGGGAACGCCAGATGTGCTCCGGGAGGTGGCGGGCGGCCTCGGTGAGGTCGATCTCGTAGGTGCTGGACAGCCAGCGGCGGGCCGCCTCGGCGAGCGGGCCCATGACCAGGACCTCGATCACGGGGGCCGGCAGCGGGGCGATCTCGCCGCGCTCCATGCGGACCCCCAGCCACTGGATGATGGCCGCGAACTTCTCCGCCTTGGCCGCGCCGATCTCCTCGGCGTGGGCCACCAGGTAGCCGGAGTAGGCGGAGGCGTGCAGGAACAGCGCGACGTCCCGGTGCTCCTGGGTGAAGGCCAGATAGGCGGCGACCCAGGAGCGCACCCCGGTGCGGGCGGTGCGGCACCGGGTGAGCGCGGCGACCATGTCGTCGCACAGCATGTCCATGCACCGGATGTAGAGCGCGGCGGCGAGGCCGTCGAAGCTGCCGAAGTGGTGGTAGAGACTGCCGAGGCTGACCCCGCTGGCCGAGACGACCGCGTTCACCGTGAAGCCCTGCTGGCCGGATTCGGCGAACACCCGCAGCGCGGTGGTCAGGAGCAGGTCGACGGTGGCTTCGCCGCGTTGTTGCTTCGGAGACATGCTGCGGTCCCGTCGGTGTGCGTGGTGCTTTCCGGAATCTGCGCCACCGAGCGTAGCAAGACCGCGGAACTGGAAGACCTTTCTAGAAAGATCCTTCGTGATGTCCCGCGGCGACGGGGGTCAGGGCCCGGTGGCGCGCTCGTACAGCGCCCGGGTGGCGTCGCCGAAGTAGACGCTGTACGAGGTCTGGTCGTCGCCGCCCCCGTCACGTCCGCCGATCACCCCGATCAGCGTGCGGCCGTCGGTCAGCAGGGGGCCGCCGCTGGTTCCGTCGGGCACGTCCGCGCAGTCCAGCCGTAGCTGCGTCGGGCCGGCGGCGAGGGCGGTGTTGCGGCACTCCAGCGGCTGCTCGGAGTAGTTCGGGTAGCCCACGATGCGGGCGGGCGCGGGCAGTTCGGGCCGGAAGGCGATGGTCTCGGCCCCGGTGACGTCCTCCAGCCGCTGCCCGGGGTAGCCGGGCCGGCGCAGCCGGAGGAAGGCGATGTCGTGGTCGGGGTCCTGGTCCTCGGTCCAGCGCGGGTCGACGTCGATCCGGGTGGGCACCCAGACGCCGAACGGGGCCACGCCGTCGCGGTAGCCGGGGACGAAGGCGAGGTTGGTGCGGAAGCCGCCGCCGTACACGCAGTGGGCGGCGGTGGCGATGAGGTCGCCGGCGGGGGAGTGGACCACGACGGCCGAGCAGTGGTGGTCGGGGTCGCGGTCGGAGCCGGGGGAGAAGAGGGCACCGATCGCGGGCTCGGCGGGGGCCGGCCGGGCCTCCAGCGGATCGGAGGGCTGCCAGCCGGTGGTCCGCCAGTTCGCCGGGGCGGCGCCCCCGGCGAAGGCCTTGCCGTCCGTCGCCCCCTCCGGGTCCTCCCGCACGATCCCGTCCAGCACGGCGCCCGCGGTCTTGTCGGCGCGTTCGGGGTCCTGCTGGTAGGTGCCCCGGGCGGGGTCCCCGTCGGCGCGGTCGGCGGCGATGCCGCGCAGCTCCCAGGCGGCGTACCCGAGGGACGCCAGGACCAGGGTGCAGAGCAGGCCGAGGAGCAGGGAGCCCCGCGCACTGCGTCCCCGCTCCCGCTCCTGCTCCCGCCCCCTTTCCCGTCCCCGCTTCCGCCCGTGCACCCTGCTGGCCATCCGCTGCTCCCACCCCACCGACACTCCGACTCCTCGTTCGATGGGGGGAACGGCGGCCCGGGTTCCGGGAACCGGACGTGTCCGTGCTCACAGCCGACCGCATTGTCGTGTGCGTGTCATTCGCGGGTCTTCTGTTGTCCACACAACCGCCCTACGCTCCACGCGACTTGAGCGGCCCCCACCTTGATCGACAGGAGCCAGGGTATGAGATTGCGGAAGCGGGCGGCAGGTGCGGTGACCGCCCTGCTGGCGGTCGTGGCCCTCGCGTCCCCGGCGGGGGCGGCCGAGGACCTCCCCTACGCGGGATCGACGGGCGTCGGCGTGCACAACGCCTACGACCAGGCCAAGTACCCCTACTTCGCGGACGCGCTCGACTCCGGCGCCGCCATGCTCGAACTCGACGTGTGGACCAACTTCTTCGGCAGCTCCTGGCGGGTCTCCCACAACAACCCCTTCGGCAACGACAACAACTGCGAGAACGCCACCACTCCGGCCCAGCTGCGCACCAAGGCCCGCAACCAGAACCTCGCCGGCTGCCTCGCCGACATCCGCAGCTGGCACGACGCCCACCCCGGCCACCGGCCGGTCGTCCTCAAGCTGGAGCTCAAGGACGGCTTCGCCGCCAACCTCGGGCGCGGCCCGGCCGACCTCGACGCGCTGCTGACCGGCAGGCTCGGCGACGCCGTCTACCGCCCCGGACAGCTCGCGGCCGGACACCCCGACCTCGACACCGCCGCCCGCGCCGGAGCCTGGCCCGGCCGCGCCGCCCTGGCCGGGAAGTTCATCGTGGAGCTGATCCCCGGCACCGTGGAGGAGGGCAACGCCTCCGACACCCTGTGGACCGACCGCGAGTACGCCACCCACCTGCGCGCCCTCGCCGCCCAGGGCCGCCTCGGCCAGGCCGCCGCCTTCCCCGCCGTGCACCGGGCCGAGCCGGGCGACCCGCGCACCCGCTACGCCGACGTGTCGCTGCGCCCCTGGTTCGTGGTCTTCGACGGGGACGCGAGCGCGTACGCGGGGGGCTCCGTCGACACCGGCTGGTACGACCGCAACCACTACCTGCTGATCGCCACCGACGCCCACGCCGTCGCCCCCGCCATCGACTCCACCCGGCCGACCGAGGCGCAGGCCCGCGACCGCGTCGCGCTCCTCGCCGGCCACCACGCCTCGATCGTCTCCGCCGACTGGTACCCGCTGCCCCGGGTCCTGGCGACGGTGGTGCCGCGCGGCCGCTGAGCCCCGCAGCCCGGGGAGCCCCGAACTCCCGGTTCCACACCCCCCGTCACCCGCGCGGCGCTATGGTGCGGGCGGGGGAGACCGTACGAGGGGGGCGGGGCGGCGATGCGTTTTCTGTTTGTCCACGGTACGGGGGTGCGGCGCGAGCGCCACGACAGGCTCTTCGCCCTGGTACGGGAGCGGCTGACGCGGAGATTCCCCGACGCCGCCGTCGAATCCTGCTACTGGGGCGACCGCTTCGGCGCGACCCTCGGCGCGGGCGGCCGCTCCGTACCCGGGCTGCGGCGGCCGGGTCCGGATGCCGAGCCCGACCCCGTGGACGCCGAGACGGCCGAGTGGGCGCTCCTGCTCGCCGACCCGCTGTGCGAGCTGCGCGTCCTCGCCGAGGCCGGCTGGGAGGGCCGGGCCGGCGCGGACGGCGACGACGTCGAGGACGACGGCTTCGCGATGCCCGGCGTCCAGCCCGCCGGGGCCCGGGTGCTCGGGCTGCTGGCCGCGGTACCACCCGCACCGCCCCGCGCCGGGGACGAACTCGGCGCACTGCTGTACGGCACCGGACTCGCCGCGGGCTTCGCCGCCGCCCTGGAGACCACCGCCCGCTCCGCCGAGGCGGCCCGGGCCGGAGCGCGCGCCGCCCACGAGCCGCAGGCGCGAGAGCTGGCCACCGCCCTCGCCCGGGCCGTGACCGCCGCCGCGCTGGCCCGCGCCGGAGCCGAGGCCGACTGCACCGGCGCCGAACGGGACCGCCTCGTCGAACTGCTCACCACCCGCTTGGGCGGCGACGCCCGGGTGCCCGGGGCCCGCGCCGCCGCCGTCCTGGGCCGGCTCGCCCTGCGGGTCACCACCCAGCCCCTGCTCAACGCCTGGCGCGGCTCGCTCACCGTCGGCGCCACGCCCGCGCTCGGCGACATCCTGCGCTACCAGGCCCGCGGCCACGACCTGCGCACGTTCCTGCACGCCCGGATCGCCGCCGACCCGGCGCCGACCGTACTCATCGGCCACAGCCTCGGCGGGATCGCCCTGGTGGACCTCCTCGCCCTCGCCGCCGCCCGCGGCGAAGCCGTCCCCGGGGCCGAACTGCTCGTCACCGTCGGCTCCCAGGCCCCCTTCCTCTACGAGCT
The DNA here is from genome assembly GCF_042871845.1 of Streptomyces sp. NPDC005533. Taxonomy (NCBI): domain Bacteria; kingdom Bacillati; phylum Actinomycetota; class Actinomycetes; order Kitasatosporales; family Streptomycetaceae; genus Streptomyces; species Streptomyces sp. NPDC005533. The sequence continues at coordinate 30,313 of NZ_JBIAJH010000052.1, forward strand.
CGGCGCGCTGACCGCGCTCGAACCCGGCGCGAAACTCCCGTACGGCTTCCCGCGCTGGCTCAACGTCTACGACCGCCAGGACGTGCTCTCCTACCTCGCCGGGCCGGTCTTCCCCGGCGACCCGCGCGTCAGCGACCACGAGGTCGGCAGCCGCCAGCCCTTCCCGGCCTGCCACAGCGCCTACTGGAAACAGGACTCCCTCTACGAGCGCATCGAACAGGCGGTGGCCGAGGCGGAGATCGGGTGACTCACGCCGACTTCCTGCCCCCGGCCCTCGGGCCGCGGCGCACCTTCGCGCTCGTCGCCGGGGTCGAGCGCTACGAGGTCAGCCACCACTGGAACCTGCGCGGCCCGGCCCGCGACGCCCTGCGCTTCGCCCGCTGGCTGACCGGTCCCGCCGAAGTGCCCGCCGGCAACGTCCGGCTGCTGCTGTCCCCGCTCGACGCGCCGGACGACCTCGACTGGACGGACACGCCGGCCATGGCCGCCCTGCGGACCGCGCACCGCCCGGCCACCGAGGAGAACGTGAAGGCGGTGCTGCTCGACGAACTCCCGCAGTGCGACGGCGACCTGCTGTGGATCTTCTGGGCCGGCCACGGCTACCTCGGCCCGCGGCAGGAGCTGATGCTGCCCTGCGCCGACGCCAGCCGCGGCCAGATCAGGCACCTCAACCTCGACTCGGCGCTGCGCTGGTGGCGGACCGACCTGGTCAAACCGCGCCGCTTCCCGCTCCAGGCCGCACTCGTGGACTCCTGCCGGGTCGACGCGCCCCGCGACGCCCGGTGGAACTTCGGCACCACCGACTACGGCGGCGGCAGTTCGGTGCCGGGCCGCCGCCAGTTCCGCCTCTACGCCTCCCGGGAGGGCGAGGCCGCGCAGAACGACGCCGAGCGCGGGGCCGGCCGCTTCACCGAGGCCCTGCTCGGCGAGATCGGGCACCGGTCCCTGCGGGAGAGTGTCAGCGGGCTGCCCGGCGCCGCCCTCAGCATCCACCGCTCCTTCCAGGAACTGCGCGAGCGCGGCGAGGGCTGGCAGCTGCCGCAGTTCGTGGTGGACCGGGACTGGGACGCGTGCTCCTTCCTCGACGAGGGGCCGCCCGGGCCCCGGCCGCAGCGCGCCGCCCGGCTGGACCAGCCCGCCTGGGACGGGCTCGGCGAGCTGTTCGAAGGCCGCGAACTGCCGCGCAGCGCGCACGAGGCCTACACCTGGGCGTTCAAGGTGGCCGACTGCACCACCCCGGTGCGCGGCGGCCTGCCGGGGGACAGCCTCCTGGAGGTGGTCCAGGACCTCGACGAGCGCCAGGGCGGGCGCGGCGGAATGCCGCTGGCCGTGCCCTTCGTACGGTTCCTCGCGGACCGGGCCGCCAAGGCCGGCGACGGGGCCTGGGCGGCCCGGCTGACGGACTGGGTGCACGCCACCCGCGAGCGCCTCGGCCTGCCCGCGGTGCCCCAGCCCCCGCCCGCGCCGCACAGGACCGTCGTGCACGTACGGCTGGAGGCGCCGCCGGACGGCGGCCCCGGCCATCACGCCCGGATGTGGCTGCGCGGCGAACGGACCCAGCAGATATGGGAGTCCGAGGGCGCACCGGTCCGGCTGGAGGCCGTACGGGAGGAACTCGTCCGGCAACTGGCCCTCATCGGGGCGATGTCGGACGGCAGCGGGGAGGTCGGCCGGCGGACGTACCGGGCGGTGGACCGCATCGAGTTCCACGTGCCCTACGAGCTGCTGGACGCCGACTTCGACCAGTGGCCGGTGCCCCGCGGCCCGCGGGGCCGGCCCCACGCCCTCGGCCGGCTCCACCAGGTGGTGGTGCGCTGCCCGCAGGAGCGGGCGGACACGCGGGCCGAATGGCACGCCTCCTGGCGGTGGCTGTGCGCCCAGGGCGGCCGGCACCCCGACGCCGTCCGGGTGGTGGCGGACGCCGAGGTCACGGACGCGCTCGGGTGGGAACTGGCCGACGGGCCCGCGCCCGCCTGCGTCCTGGCGCACACGACGACGGCGCCGCACGACGGGCTGCTGGAAGCCGTACTCGAAGGCGGGGTCCCGGTGGCCGTGTGGCGGCGCGGCGGCGGCGCACCGGAGCCCGCGCTCCTCGACCTGCTCGCACCGGCCGGGCCGGACGGCCGGCCCGACCCCGGCGCGCTCGACGTACTGGCACTGCCCGCACGCGTGCGGGAGGTGCGCCGGGCGGCCGCGCGCGCCCCCGGCGCGGCCGCGGACGCCGCGAGCCCCCCTCAACCCGCGCCTGGGGGAGACCAGTTGGTGCTCCTGTGGGACGATCCCGACGACGTGCCGGGCCTCCGGTCCCTGGCCTGACCCCCGACCACCGGCCCCGACCCCCGACCCCCGACCCCCGACCCCGACAGACCGCGACACGCACGATGGAGGCAGAGGCAGTGGCGAAGGACTGGTGGCTGTACCACGGGAGCGGCCCCGGCGAGGACCGGCGCGCGCGACTGGAAGCCGGATCCCCGCCACCCTGGCGGGACTTCACCGGCACCCCCGACCCGGGATACGAGCCACCCGGATGCGAGGGACCCGCCTGGGAGCGCACCAAGCGGCGCGGCATGGGCTACGTACCCGACGAGGCGGAGAAGGACGTCGTCAACACCGCCCTGTACCTGCGCCGGCCGCTGCTCGTCACCGGGAAACCGGGCGTCGGCAAGTCCACGCTCGCCGCCGGCATCGCCACGGACCTGGGCCTGGGCCCCGTACTGCACTGGCCGATCACCAGCCGGACCGTGCTGCGGGACGGGCTGTACCTGTACGACGCCATCGGGCGCCTCCAGGAGGCCGGACTGGAACAGCTGCGCCCGCCGGGCGCGGACCCCGCGCGCGCCGCCGGGGCGCCCGGCGCGGCGGCCGTACCGCCCCCGCCGGACCCCGCCGCAGCACCGGCGTCCGCCCCCGCCGCCCCGTCGATCTCCCGCTACCTGCGCCTCGGACCGCTCGGCACCGCTCTGCTGCCGCAGGACCGGCCCCGCGTCCTGCTCGTCGACGAGATCGACAAGAGCGACATCGACCTGCCCGGCGACCTCCTCACCGTCTTCGAGGACGGCGGCTTCCTCATCCCCGAACTCGCCCGCCTCGCCCAGGAGGACCCCACCGTCGCCATCGGCACCGACGACGACCCCGAGGCCACCGTGCGGATCACGCAGGGCCGCGTCCAGTGCCGGTACTTCCCCGTCGTCGTCCTCACCAGCAACGGCGAGCGCGACTTCCCGCCCGCCTTCCTGCGGCGCTGCGTCCGCCTCCACCTGGAGGCGCCCGGACCTGAGAAGCTCGCCCGCATCGTGCGCCGCCGGCTGGGCGTCGACATCGAGGCCGGCGAGGAGTACCAGGACCTCGTCCAGAGCTTCCTCGACCGCGGCGAGGACGGGGACCTCGCCACCGACCAGCTCCTCAACGCCATCCAACTGCGCCTCGCGGGCGCCTGGTCCGCCCCCGGCGACCGCGACCGCTTCCTCGCCACCGTGATGCAGCACCTGACCGGGCCCACGGCGTGATCGAGGGGCTGCTCGCCGCGTTCGCCGAGGGCGCCGTCGACGGCGCCCCCCGCACCGGCGTCGGCGTGGAGGAGATCGCCGACATCCTGTGGCTGGCGGCCCGGGTGGACCCGGCCGGGACCCGCCCGCCCGGCGCGCCCGCCGACGATCCGACGGCCGGGCAGCCGCCGGCCCCCGAACCGGCCCCGCCCGAGGCCGGTGCCGACACCCTCCCGCCGTCCGAGCCCGACCGCCCGGACGGGGGCACGCCCGCCGTCCAGCTCTTCCCGGCCGCCCCGCCCGGTCCCGCCGGAAAACCGGCCGACACCGCCGCGGGCCGCCGGGGTTCGCCCGTACGGCTGCCCCGCGCCGCCTCCCTCGACGATCCGCTCGCCCTGATGCGCTCCCTGCGCCCCGTCGGCCGGCGTTCCATCGGCGGCCCCGGGGAGGAACTGGACGAACAGCTCACCGTCGAGCGCAGCATCGAGCGGATGATGCCGACCCCGGTCCTGCGGCCCGCCGAGAGCCGCTGGCTGGACCTGGCGCTGGTCGTCGACACGCACCACTCGATGCTGCTGTGGTCGGACCTCGTGGACGAACTGCGCTCCGTCCTGACCCGCAGCGGGGTCTTCCGCGACGTACGGACCTGGCAGCTGACCGGCACCGGACCCGGCGCCACCCCGATGCTCACGCGCGGCCGCGGCGGCCCGCCCCGCAACCCGCTGGAACTGGCCGACCCCGCGGGCCGCCGGCTGATCCTCGTACTCTCCGACACCGTGGCGGGCGGCTGGCGGGGGGCAGCCGTGCAGGGCGTGCTCCGGCACTGGTGCGCGCACAACGCCGTGGCCGTCCTGAACGTCCTGCCCGAGCGGCTCTGGACCCGCGGCGCCGTCCGGCCCGTCCCCTTCGCCGTCCGCGCGGACCGGCCGGCGGCCGCCACCCGCTCCTGGCAGCAGGTCCCGACCACCCGGCGGTCCGGCGCCGGCCGCCGCCGCGCCGCCGCTGCCGCCGCCGCGGCGGCCGTCGTCCCCGTGGTCGGCATCGCCCCGGGCAGCCTGGCCCGGCTGGTGCGGGTGGTCTCCGGCGACGGCCGGTGGCGGCGGCTGGCCTGCCTGCGGCTGGACGCCGAGCCCGGAGCCACGGGCACCCCGGAGGATCCCGCCCCCGCCGGCGCCCGCAGCCCGCTGGAGGTGGTGGAACGCTTCCGGGCGAGCGCCTCCCCGACCGCGCAGCAGCTCGCCGCCCACCTGGCCGCCGTGCCGCTGACCCTGCCGGTGATGACGCTGGTGCGGCGCTCCCTGCTGCGGGACTCGGAACACGGCCACCTCGCGGAGGTCGCCCTCGGCGGGCTCTTCGCCCCCTGGGGCGCCGAACAGGCCACCGAAGACGCGGAGTTCGACTTCCTGCCCGGGGTGCGCGAGGCCCTGCTCGGCTCGCAGCTGCGCGGGGACGTGGCCGCCGTACGGGAGCTCGTGCGCCGCCGCGTCTGGGAGTTCGTGTCCCGCAACCGGCGACCCGCACCGGACTTCACCGCGGTCCGGGTCACCCCGGGCGGGACCGGCCGCCGCACCGTGGCCGACGAGGCCCTGCCCTTCGCGGCCGGGCCCCCGCACGAGCCGGGCCTGCGGGACCGGGTCGTACGCGTCCGCTACGACGCCATGCCGGAGCCCCAGGAGGTCGGCACCCTGCTGGCACCACGGCTGGTCCTCACGGTCGGCGACGCCCCGCTCTCCCGGCGCACCGTCGCCTGGGTACGGGCCGGCGCCCGGGAGGTCTCCTGCCGCCCGGTGTGGTGGGACGACGCACTGCCCCGGGTCTCCCTGCTGCTGGCCGACGAGGACCTGGAGGACCGGGCGGCCCGGCCGGAGCCGCTGCCCTGGGCGGAAGCCGAAGCCGAAGCGGAAACGGAGGCCGGGGCGGACGCCGGGACCGCGCGGGTCCGCGTCGACGGCCGTACGGACCGGGGGGAATCCGTCGCGCTGACGGGCGAGGTGGTCCCGAACGACGGCGCCCGCAACGGCGAGCTCGTCCGGCTCTCCGCCGAGCCCGAGAGCTGGACGCACTACCGCGGCGGCCCGGTCTCCCACGCCGGTGAACTGCTCGGCGTCGTGCACGGGGTCTGGCCGGACCGCATGGTGTTCCTGTCGGGCCGCGCGCTGCGCGAACTCCCCGGCTTCCGCGAGGCCATGGCCGAGCACGGGCGGGCCCACCCGGCGGAGGACTCCGGCGTGTGCCTGGCGGTGCTGCCCGGTGGCGACGGCGCGTACCCCGTCGGAAGCTCCCCGGAAGCCGAGGTGAGAGACCTCATGGCGCAGCTCGCGGGGGACGCGGGCGTCACCCTCCGGCTGGTCGGCGCCCGGGACGGCGCGGCGGCACTCGTGCTGCTGGAGGCGCCGGGGGCCATCGGCAAGGCGGGCCGGCTGCTGTCCGAACTGCCGCGGACCATGGCCCTGTTCGCCGGCCGCAGGACGGAGGGCGGGCCCTTCTCCCTCCGCGTGGCCCTGGCCGCCGGGCCCATGGAAGGCCTCCAGGAGGGGAGCCCCGTCAGCGCCTGGCCGCCCGCGTCCGAGGCCGTCCGGGTCCTGCGGAGGGTGGACCGGACCGGGTCGACGACGGGACCCCTCGTCGTGGCCCTGTCCCACCCCGTGTACGAGGAACTGCGCGAGCTGGTCGCTCCCGCGGTGCTGCGCACCCTCGTGCCGATCGGCGGCGCGGGCGAGGGCTGGCGGTGCACCGCGGACCCCGTCGCCCTGGGCCTCGCGCTGACGGAGGCCGGTGAGCTCCAGGGCGAGGGCGTCGACTGGCCGGTCTGCGGCCGCCGTTCCGTCCGGTCCCTCCCCACCCCGTGCACGGGGATCCGGCTGCCCGGCTACGACCGGTGCCTGGCCCATCTGGAGAGCGCGGAGCAGCGGGCCTACCTCGGGACGCTCGGGCCGGGGTCGGCCCTGGACCTGCGCGGCACCACCTTCGAGGGCGGACTGCTCCAGGAGGTCCTGGAGGCGGTGCGGCAGCCGAGTTCGCGGCGCGTCAGGCTCGGCCCGGCCGACTTCGACCGGGCCCACTTCGTGGACGACTGGAACACGGTGGACGCCGAGTTCTCGGGGCGCGCCTCCTTCTCCCGGGCCACCTTCGCGGGCCGGGCCATGTTCGTGCGCACCGCCGTCGCGGGGCGGGCCTCCTTCACCGGCGCGGTGTTCCACGGCGTCGCCGTCTTCGACCGGAGCCTCTTCCAGCGGGTGGGTACGTTCCGCCGTACGGTCTTCCGCGGCTCGGTGGAGTTCACGGACACCGAGTTCATCGAAGGGGTCTCCTTCGGCCAGGCCGCGCTGGAGTCCGCGGCCGACCTGAACGGGATGCGGGTGACCGGGACCGCGGACTTCTCCCGCACCGTCTTCAGCGGTCCGGCCGGGCTGAGCGGCGCCGACTTCGCCGGGCCGGCCTCCTTCGCGTCCGCCACGTGGGAACGCGGGCTGGTCTGCGGCGGCGCCGCGTTCCACGGACCGGTCGACTTCGCACACGCGGTCTTCCACGGCCGGGTCCGCTTCGAGGGCGTGCGCTTCGAAGCGAACCCGGACGCCGTGCCCCCCTTCACCGACGAGCCCGGGCGCTGGGCGGTCCACCGGCGTCTGGACGGCACGTGGGACATCCGCCTCCCCGACCCCGCGGACGGGTGACCCGGCGCCTCACGGCCCGCTGTGCGAGGCCTCCAGCCGGCGCGTCGGGCGGCCGTCCACCGCGCCGAGGGTCGCCTCGATCTCGTCCAGGGCGCGGCGGGCCGTCGCGATGCGGTCCCGTACGTCCGTGTCGGTCGGCGGCGGCCCCGGCTGCTTGCGGTCGCGGTTGGCCGCGTCCTCGATCTCGCGCGCCTCGTCGAGGGAGTTGAGGACCACCCCGATGAGGACGTTCACCAGCACGAAGGAGGCGAGCAGCGCGTAGGACGCGTAGTAGATGATGCTGAGCCGGGAGATCCGCAACCCCGCCCGGACGGCGTCGGTCAGGCCGTCGAGGGTGGTCAGCAGGAACAGCGTGAGCATCGCGCGACCCACCGAACCGTAGTGCTGCGGGTCGGAGTCGGCGAAGCAGACCCAGCCGACCATGGCGTACACGTACAGCACCAGCGCGCCGACGAACAGGAAGCTGGCGGTCCCCGGCAGGCTGCGGCCCACGGCGATCAGCAGGATGCGCAGGTGCGGCAGGAAGCGCGCGGTCCGCAGGACGCGGGCCAGCCGCAGCAGCCGCAGCAGGGTGCTGTTCTCCCGTACGAGCGGGACGAAGGCCGAGGCCACGACCGCGAGGTCGAAGAGGTTCCACGGGTCGCGGAAGAATGCTTTCGGCCGGTCCGCGCACGCGCCGACGCGCAGCAGCATCTCCAGGCTGAACAGGGCGAGGCAGCAGTTCTCCGCGCCCTCCAGCAGCCGCCGGTGGTCCGCGGCGAGCCCGCTGTACGTCTCCACGCCCATCAGGGCGGCGTTGAGCAGGATCGCGCAGAAGACGACCAACCCGAAGGCGGGGGCCTCCGTGGCCACCCGGCATCGGGCTGCCAGCTTCATCCGGCCGCGTCCGACCGGCTTCGGGTCTCTCATCGTGCTCCTCGTACTCTCGTCTGCACCGCGGGCGAACGGCGGCCCACCTCTCTAACGCCCCACAGCCGATCGGGTTTCATCATTTTGCGCACGCCAACGCGCCCACTCGTGCGGGTTGTCCGCCCATCCGGTCCCGGAACGTCGGGGGGGGGTGTCTCTATGTCCTTCGTCAAGGATGTGGTGCCGGGTATGGGGCTGTTTGGGATGGTCACGCGGCGAGGGTGATGGTGGGGGTTCTG
>NZ_JBIAJH010000053.1:0-38268 GCF_042871845.1 Streptomyces sp. NPDC005533
AACAGCGGCTACCCCATGCCAGCCACACCCGACTCCCCTGGGTGTCCCGATCTTACGAATGACCCGAATCAACCCACGAAGAAAGGTATGGACCCCGTGACCCCTGTCAGCCCCGTCGTACGCCGCGCCTCGGCCGTGGGCCTCGCCCTCGCCGCCTGCCTCACGTCCTCACCCGTCTTGGCCACGGCCGCCGAGACCCCCGCCCAGCACAGCTCCGCGGCCGGACTGGACCGGTTCTACCGCCAGCACCTCGGCTGGGGCAGCTGCATCAAGGGCGCCGACGACACCACGGGCCGCGATCTGGACCAGGCAGGTGTGCAGTGCGCCGACGTGACCGTGCCCCTGGACTACGCCGACCCCCAGGGGCGCACGATCACCGTGGCGATCTCCCGGCTCAAAGCCACCGACACCCGCCACCGCATCGGCGCGATCCTCCTCAACAACGGCGGTCCGGGCGGTCCCGCGCTCCAGTCCCCGCCGCAGGCCCGTGCGTCGATGAAGGAGGTCGGCGCGCGCTACGACATCGTCGGCTTCGATCCGCGCTTCATCGGGCGGAGCACCGCGCTGGACTGCGGTTTGCCCGTCGGTATGACCTGGCTGTCCGCCGGCGCCGGCCGGGCGGGCTTCGACCGTCAGGTCGCCCTGCAGAAGAGCCTGGCCGAGAAGTGCCGGGCCACGGACGCCGCTGTCCTCCCGCACATCACCACCCGCAACACGGCCCGCGACATGGACGTCATCCGCGGCACGCTCGGCGAGCGGAAGATCTCCTTCCTGGGCTACTCGTACGGCACCTACCTGGGCACGGTCTACACGCAGATGTTCCCCGGCCGCCACGACCGGATGGTGCTGGACGGGGCGATCAACCCGAGCGACTACCGCCCCCGGCTGCTGAAGGGCACCGAGCGCGAGAACGAGAAGGCGCTGTCCGACTGGGCCGCCTGGGCCGCGGAGCACCACGACACCTACGGCCTCGGCCGCAGCCGCGCCGAGGTGCTTGCCACCATCGACCGCGTCGTCGCGGCGGCCGCGCGGGGTCCGCTGACCATCGGCGCCGGCGCCGATGCCTTCCGGATCGACGACAGCCAAGTGCCGCTCCTCCTCTTCTCGGGCATCGCGGACGACACCACCCCGGCGCGGGCGTCGTTCGGCGAGCTGGTGTCCGTACTGGTCCAGGCCGCGGAGGGCCGGCCGACGACGGTGCCGCCGACGCTCGTACCGGAGCTTCGGTACGTGCTGCGCGGTGAGGGCGAGCCCACCGGCGCGCAGTCCGCCGTCATCTGCGGGGACGTGGCCGCCGCGCGCGATCCCGAGCTCTACTGGCGGGACATCGAGCGCAACCGCGTCGCGCACCCGCTGTTCGGCGCTCTGACCAACAACATCAACCCGTGCGCCTTCTGGGACTCGCCGCGCGAAGAGCCCACCCGGGTGCGGCGCGATGCCCCTGCACTGATCGTCGCCGCCACCGGTGACCCGCGTACCACGTACAAGGGAAGCGTCGAGCTGCACAAGCAGCTGCCGAGCTCCAGGCTGGTCACCCTCGAGGGCGCCAACCGGCACGCCCTCTTCGGGCGCTACGGCAACGCGTGCGTGGACGACGAGGTCAACCGGTACCTGGCCACTGGCAAGCTGCCGGCGAGGGACCGGACCTGCGTCAAGCAGGCAGGGTAGCCGCCCGCGGCTCACGTTCCGCGTGCGCGGGCTGGCCGCGCCGGCTGCCCGGCGGCTGCCGCAGCGGTATCCGGATCCGCGGCCGGGCGGCCGCGCGGGCGCCGCCGTCCGGCCCCCGCCCCGCGGGCTCAGCGGCGCACGCGCGAGAGCTGGTCGTTCATCTCGCTCAGGAACCGGACGATCGTGTGCAGTTCGTCCGGGCTGAAGCGCGCGCGTACCGCATCGGTCGACCTGGCCAGCGGCCGGAAGTACTCGCGTGCCGCCTCACGGCCGGCCTGGGCGTAGTGGATGTGCACCACGCGCCGGTCGTCGGCAGCCCGGACCCTTCGGATGTGGCCGGCCTTCTCCAGCCGGTCCAGGCAGGCCGTCATCGCCCCCGAGGTGAGGTTCATGTGGGTGCTCAGCCGCCCGGGGGTCATGGGGCCGGCCTCCTGGTCGCGCTCGGCGTCCAGTACGGCGATCAGCGCCTGCACGTCCGTCAGGTGCAGCCCCTGGGCGTGGGCGAACTCCTGGGCGATCCGGTTGAACTCGGCGTTCATCGCGCGCAGCAGTACGGCGAAGGACTGCAGACCGGTCGGGTCGTCGGACGGAAGGTCGGGGGGAGGCGTGTCGGCGCTGCGCATGTCCTCAGCATATGATCTCTCGATCGTTGAGATACTTTATGGTGGAGAGAATGGAGGGCGTGTCCATGAGGAGCTCGTCGCGGTGGATCCGGTGGCTGGTGCCGGCGGTCCTGCTGGTGGTGTGGATGGGAATCGGCGGAGCCCTCGGTCCCTACGCAGGAAAACTCGGCGAGGTCGCCACCAACGACCAAGCCGCTTTCCTGCCCCGGAGCGCGGAATCCACCAAGGTGCTCGAGGAGCGCAAGGCCTTCGAACGGTCCGAGTCGGTGCCCGCGATCATCGTCTGGCAAGCGCCGGACGGCGGAGCTGTCACCGACGCCCAGCAGCAGGACGCCACCCGCGCCCTCGCCCCCCTCGCCGGGAAGACGGGCGTCAGCGGACCGCCCTCGCCCGCCCTGCGCTCGCAGGACGGTCAGGCCCTGCAGGCGGTCGTGCCGCTCGCCCCGAACCTGGGCGACGAGTTGCCCACCGTCCTGGACGAGGTACGCGCGGCAGCAGACTCCGTACCCGGTCTGAGCGCGCAGATCGCCGGTCCCGCGGCCACGCAGGCCGACCTCGCGGACGCCTTCTCCGGCATCGACGGCCTCCTCCTGGGCGTGGCGCTCGGAGCCGTGCTGCTGATCCTGCTGCTCGTCTACCGCAGCCTGTTGCTTCCCCTGGTGATCATCATCAGCGCGGTGTTCGCCCTCAGCCTGGCCTGCGCCGTCGTCTACGCGCTGGCCGACCGCGGCATCGTACGGGTCGACGGCCAGGTACAGGGGATCCTGTCCATCCTGGTCATCGGCGCGGCGACCGACTATGCGCTGCTGCTGGCCGCACGCTTCCGGGAAGAACTCGCCGCCCGCGGCGACCGGACCGCCGCGGCGCTGGCCGCCGTCCGGCGTTCGGCAGGTGCGATCACCGCCAGCGCCGCGACCGTGGCCCTGGGCCTGCTCGCCCTGCTGGCCAGCGACCTGACCAACAACAGGGCCCTCGGCCCGGTCGGCGCCATCGGCATCGTCTGCTCCGTCGTGGTCACCCTCACCTTCCTCCCCGCCGTCCTGGTCCTGCTCGGCCGGGCCGCGTTCTGGCCCGTCACGCCCGAGCCCGGCGACGCCGCGGCGGAGGGACATGGGGTGTGGCGCCGCATCGCGGCCGTCATCGACCGGGCGCCCCGCCGGGTCTGGGCATCGACGACCCTGCTCATGCTCGTCCTGGCGGCGTTCTCCCCGGCCCTGTCCTCCAACGGCGTCCCCCTGGACGAGATCTTCGTCAAGGACGCGCCCTCCGTCGCCGCCCAGAAGACGCTCAGCCGGCACTTCCCCGGCGGATCGGGCCAGCCGGCCGTGATCATCGCCAACGCCACCGGCATCGGCGACGTGCAAGCTGCCGCACGCGCAACCCCCGGGGTCGCTTCGGCGGCGCCCATGACGGCCTCCGGACGGCCCGGCGAAGGAGAACCCCTCGTCGTCGACGGCCGCGTCCGCATCGACGCCACTCTCGAGGCAGCCGCCGACAGCGACAGCGCGAAGCGAACCGTCGCCGAACTGCGCACCCGTCTGCACGCGGTGCCGGAGTCGGACGGCATCGTCGGGGGCTACACGGCCCAGCGGTACGACACCGAGCGGACCGCGGCCCGCGACCGCACCGTCATCGTGCCGATCGTCCTCGGCATCATCCTGCTCATCCTCGTCCTGCTCCTGCGGTCCCTCCTGGTCCCGGTCCTGCTCGTCGCGACCGTGGCCTTGAACTTCCTGGCCACCCTGGGCGTGTCCGCGCTCGTCTTCGAGCACCTGCTCGGGTTCAGCGGTACGGACGCCTCCGTGCCCCTGTACGGCTTCGTCTTCCTCGTGGCGCTCGGCGTCGACTACAACATCTTCCTGATGTCCCGTGTCCGGGAGGAGTCCCTCGTCCACGGCGTACGCGAAGGGGTCCTGCGCGGCTTGACGACGACGGGCGGCGTCATCACCTCGGCCGGCGTGGTGCTCGCCGCGACCTTCGCCGCGCTCATGGTCATCCCCCTCGCCTTCCTCGTCCAGATCGCCTTCATCGTCGCCTTCGGCGTCCTCCTCGACACCCTCGTCGTGCGGTCCCTGCTGGTTCCGGCCCTCGTGATCGACATCGGGCCGCGCAGCTGGTGGCCCAGCGTCCTGGCCGGTGGATCACGCACCGCACCGGCCGGCCCCCGGCAGCCGGGCAGCAACCCCTAGGTGCAGGGCGACGGCCACCGCCCTCGGCGCTGCCTGGGTACGGGCCGGCCATGCCGGTCGGCGGTGGGCGGTCGGGACGCCGCGGAGGCCGCCCGCGCCGCCCACCGCACCGGCGCCTCCGGTTACGGATACGGCTGCGGCACCCTCGTCGAGGCAGCGGCCCACGGGGGCGGTCGTACTGACCGCCGTACCGGAGGCCGGCTGCGCCACGTCGGCCCAGGGGCCGGCCCACCGGGTCACCGGGCGGCCGGTGATCGACTGTGCTGTTTCGAGGGCGCGCTCCGGGGGCGGTTGTCGTGCACCGCTGGGACTCGCCTACGCCGTCGTTGGCGGCTGCCAGGACTTGCATCGAGCCGCCCGTCAGCTTTCCGCCGGCCTGAGGCGGCGCATCGGCTCCGGTTTTGAGGGGCCGACCACCCTGTTGCTTCTCTTACGGGTCGACCCGTATGGTAATTGTCATGAGTTCCAATCCGCCCCCCAGGGGGCGTCCCAGGGATCCCCGATCGCACGAGGCGATCATCGGCGCGACGGCAGAGCTGTTGGTCGAGGTCGGCTACGCCGCGACCTCGATCGGGGCGGTGGCCGCGCGGGCCGGTGTCGGCAAAGACACGATCTACCGACGGTGGTCGGGCAGGCCCGAGTTGGTCTTCGAGGCCGTCTTCACGACCACCGACGACGCTCCGCTCCCGGACACCGGAACGCTGGCCGGGGATCTGACCGTGCTGGTACAGGGCCTGGTCGACGAGTTCCGCGCGCCTGCCGCCTCGGCAGCCCTCCCGGGGCTGCTCGCTGACTTCGCCGCCGATCCGGAACTGAAAGCCCGTATCCGCGGTGACTTCCTGGCCCCGTCCAAGGAACGGCTGCTGGTGGTCTTCGAACGCGCAGTGCTGCGCGGGGAGATCGCGGCCGAAACGCCCGTGGAGCTGGTCCTGGACACACTGGCAGGAGCCGTCTTCTTCCACATCGGACTGGTCGGGGAGCACCCTGACCCGCAGCTGGCCGCACTGCTGGCCGCCGTCGTGGCCAAAGGAATCGAGGTCCGATGAACGGCTGGCTTCTCGCAGCAGGGATCACCGCGCTCGGCGTGGCCGCGGTGCACATCGTCGGCGGACACCGCGATGTGGTCCGCCCCCTGCTGTCCTGCGGTCTCGCGGAGGAACCCAAGCGTGTCCTGCACGCCGTATGGCACATGGTGACCGGAGACCTGGTGCTCTCCGGACTCGCCCTGCTGTACCTCTCCCTGAGGGACGGAACGCCGGGCACCGGCCTGGTGGCGTGGTTCGTGGCCGCGCACTTCCTCGTATACGCGGCAGCCTTCTTGGTCGTCACCCTGACCGTCGACTGGCCCAGACCGCTACTCCGCCTGCCGCAGTGGATCCTGCTCCTGCCGGTCGCGGCGCTGGCAGCGGCGGGCGCCGCGTAGCCACGTGCCCGGAAAGCTCCCGCGGCGCCGCGTCGAGCCGTCCGGACATGCCGCCCGAAGGATCGCCGCTGCCACCCTTGAGGGGCAGGTATGAGGAAGATGTGCGGCCGGCCCCGGGGGGAGCGCGTGTCGTGCCGTCGTGTCGCCGTGCGGTCGTGCGGTCTGCCCGAACGCGTACGTCCGGGCAGACCGCACCTCTGCGCAGCGGGCTCCGGCTCAGCAGCCGCCGCAGTTGTAGAACGTCACGTCCCAGTGGTTGCCCTCGTCGGCGTAGACGTTGCCGGCGCCGGACTTCCACTGCGGGGCGCCGTCACCGCGCACCCCGATGTAGGTGAACGTGTTCTTGATGTAGTTCCCGACGCAGGTGTACTTGCTGAAGTCGAGCTTGTAGCCGTTCCAGTGGGAGTAGGTGCCGCCGGCGTGGCCGGTCTCGGTCCCGCCGGTGATCTGCAGGGAGCATCCGCTGGCGCTCTTGAGGGTCTGCGCGCCCTGCGCCGTGGCGAGGTTGAGCTGCTCGAAGGACGTACAGGACGGGTTGTTGCGGTCCGAACAGCCGCCGGACGAGGACCAGGTGATCCCGGAGCTGCGGAACATCGAGGTCGCGGTGGCGTGGCTGATCTTGGTGGCCGCCTGGGCCTCGCCGATGCCGATGCCGGGGGTGACGAGTGCGCCGAGGACGAGGGCGAGGGCGGTGAGGACGGAGCGGACCGTGTTTCCTCGTGCGCGGCTCGGGGCGGTGTTCCCGGCCCGGAGACCGGCGGGTGTGTGGGGGGACCTCATGAGCTTTCCTCCTGGTGCGGACTGGTGCGGATCGCGGGGGGTGCGGAGCGGTGGGCCGGCGGGTCTACCCGCGTCAACTCGGGGCCGCGAAAGGCCCCTGGGCGCGGCCCGGGGGAGATCACACGGTGGAGCGGAAGGCGGGCAGGTATCCACCGGACTGGCCTGCGGCCGTGGGGTGGTAGCTGTTGGAGACGGGCACCGAGACGCTGTGCAGCCAGGCATTGCCCGAGCAGATCTCGTGGCCGGTGAACTCATCCACGACGCTGGAGTACGAGAATCCCGCGTTCGCGGCCTGCTTCGCGAGCGTCGCGTTGAGGGCGTCGCTGCCCCGGTTGATCGCCGCGCGCTCGGTCTCGCTCAGGCCGGCGATGCAATTGCCGTTCAGCTGGTAGAAGCGCGGGTAGCCGAGCACGACGACATGAGCCTGCGGAGCCTTGCTGCGGATGGTGCCGTAGAGGGACGAAAGGCTGCCGGGCAGGGTGTTGTTGATCTGTGTGATGGCGTTGTTCACCGCGCTCACGCACGTCGCCTCGCTCTGCAGCACGCAAGTCTGCATGACGTTCGCGAACCCGACGTCGTTGCCGCCGGCGGTGATGCTGACGAGCGTGGTGGAACTGTTGAGGGGGGCCAGCTGGCTGCTCTTGACCGTACTGGTCGTCGCTCCCGAACAGGCGGTGAAGGAGAACGAGGCCGGGGCGTTCGCCGCCGCCCACAGGTACGGGTAGGCCTTGCTGCTGCGCTGGCAGCTGCCGCTGTCGGACAGGTAGCTTCCGGCGCCCACCCCTGAGGAGTAGGAGTCTCCGAGGGCGACGAAGCGCTCCCCGGCCGCAGGGGCGGCGGAGGCCTGCTGGGTCAGTCCCACGGTCAGGGCGACCAGGGTCGACAGGACGGGTAAGACCCGTCTCAGTACTGGCGCGTGCATGACAAATCACTCCTTGTGTGTCGTGCGGGGACAGGAGTTGTTGAAGAGTCACTCTTCTAGCAGTGAGGGACGCCCTTGCGATAGGCGTGTGAAACGCTTTGTTACGGGGCGCTCAAAGCACTGCCGACCCCAACGGCCCGCCCACGCGCCCTGTTGGCGGCCCGGATGCGGTGACCGACTGAACGGATCGACCCGGCCGAACCTGCCGCGGGGGGCAGGGGCCGGCGGATGTCCGGGTCGCGACCGCCTTGCGGGCCGTCGGCTTGGAGCCGAGGGACGCGGACCAGTGGTGGTCACTGTGCCTACTGAAGGCCATCGACGAAGCCGGTGACGACGGGAACCGGATGGCGGGGGAGTGGTCGGAGATCGAGCAGATCGCTCTCGACGGCGTGGCCGGACTCCCGGACTGGCTTTGCAGCGGTCCGTGCTGTACCAGTGGGGCGGCTGCACCAAGGACGGTGTGCTCACTTGGCTGGCAGCCGACTCCGACACCGAGTTGCTCGCCGCCGCCCAGTCCGTCCTGAGAGACCCGGTGACGCCGTGGGAGAAGTGCGGGGTCTGGGAGACCGATGGCCCTGTGGTTCTTGTGGACTCGGTCGAGGCCGGTGCGGATCTCCGCGTGCCCTACTCCGACGGCAGAGGACGACCGGCTGAAGCCCCGGTGGCCGTGCCCGCAGGGCGATGGGAAGTTCGTGCATGCGACAAGACCCGGGGCGTCCCCCTGGGTTGGCGTAGTCCAGCTCGCTGCGCGGCGCGCACAGCCTCCCGTCCCTGCTTCTCGCTGGCGTTTGCCCGGTGCGACCGCTGCGGTCGTCCCAGAACCCGGCGACGAGCGTTCCCGCTTCTGCCCCTCCCGCAGCCACCGCCGCGCTCCGCCGCCGGCGGTGCCTCACGTACGGCATCTGGTCAGTGACCCGGCCTCAGATCTACCGTGAGGTCATGACGGCACACAGCGCGGGGGCGCCCGTAGGCGTTGAGCGGGGCGAGTCGGGGACGACGGATCTGGTGCTGCGAACGGGCGGCGCCTCCTGGCTCACCGTGCCGCGCTCGCTGGGGAGCGCCGCGCTGACCGCGCTCGGTGCGGGCCTTCTCGGGCTCGCCCTCGTGCTGCCGGCGGCGGTGATCGTGCTCTTCGCCGGAGCCGGGTGGGCCACGGTGGGGGTGGTGGCCCTCTGGATGGTGTCCATAGCCGTCGCCGCGGGCTTCGCGGGCGCACTGGCAGTGGCCTGCTTCCGGGTGTACCGGATCAGGTTTTCCGCCGCCGGCGATCCTCAAGGGGTGCGCCTCGTGCGGGGCCTGGGGAGCGGTCCGTGGCGGCCCATGGGGGAACCGGACCGCCTGCGCCTGGAGCAGGAGATCGAGGAGCCGTACGCCGGGGACCCGCTCCGCGCCACCCGCGTCCTCACACTGCGCCTGATCCGGGACGACTCCGATGTCTGCCGGGCTGTCCTGCCGCCGGAGACCGACGCCGCACAACTCCTCGCGGCTTTGGAGCAGGCTCTGGGGCCGGAGGTCCTGCTCGAACTCCAGGTGAGGCGCACCACCCGCCCCGCGCCCCGGCGCCGCTGCAGCCGGGGCGGGCCCTCCGGCATCGGCATCAGTGGCGCCGGAGGCTACAGCTGCGGCGGCGGCAGCGGATGCGGCGGCGGGGGCGGGGGCGGCTAGCCACAGGACGCCGCCGCGGGTGGCCGGCGAGCTGCATTCCCGCCTCGGTTCGCGACTGGCCCTGCCCGTAAGCCGGTAGCCGCGGGTAAGCCCCAGAGGTGGGCAGCCGGGCCGGACCGCCCGACCTGGACGCCAAGGAGGAGCCGGTGCACAGTTTCGAGACGGGTCACACGGTCGTGCGACGCGATGTCCACCGCTCAGGCCGGGTGTGGAGCGAGCACGCGCTGCGGGTCCTCACCGACACCGGCGAGGCGCTGGTGACCGCCTGCGCCCCCGGAGCACAGGTCCGATGGCCCGCCCTGTACGCGAAGGCCCGAACCGAGGGGGACCGCTCGGTGCGTACGGAGGCGTTCGACGCGATGGCGTCCGGCCGGTGGGACCTCGAGGCCGCCCTGTGGCAGGAGACCGACCTGTTGCTGTGGAAGCCGCCGGCGGCCTGGTTCAGCATCAACGCCTTCTTCGTCCCGGACGGGGCCGGGGGGCGCCGACTGCGGAACTGGTACGTCAACTTCGAGTACCCCACACGCCGCACCGAGGACGGGTTCGACACCTTCGACCTCACCGTGGACCTGCTCATCGACTCCGACCTCACCCGGTGGCAGTGGAAGGACGAAGACGAGTACGCGCACGTGCGGCGCCTCGGCATCGTCTCCGATGCCGAGCACCAGGCCGTGGACGCCGCCCGCGCCCAGGTCCTCGCGATGCTCGCCCAGCGCTCCGGCGTGTTCGCCGACGCCGAGGGGTGGGCGGCGTGGAGGTGGGAGCCGCACTGGCCCGCGCCGTGCCTTCCGCCTCGCGGCGGCGCCGGGCGGGCTGCACCGGGAGGGGACCGGAGGGTTGCCCGTACAGGTGCACTCGGAGGCGCATCGGAGGTCTGATCGGGAGTCAGCTGACGGCGTGCGGGCGTCGGGGCCAAATCCACCGGTGGACGGGCGGCGCCAGGACGGTGCCTACGACGAACCCGAGTGCGACGGTCTGGCTCGCGATCGAGATGGTCCCTAGGACTGCGCACAGGACTACGCCGACCGTAATTCGGACGCCACCGTGGGCCGTACTCCCTGTTCGGCACCGGTGATGGCCCCGCGCACGCTCCGATCTGGAGCCCGGCCCGCGGGGGTGTTGTCAGTGGTGGTGGTGACTATGGGGAGATGAGCGCCGGTATAGCGCCCGACGGCCCGCATACGGGGATCGACGGGCTGTGCGAGCAGATCCGGGGCGCCCTCGCAGGGTGGGTGCCCCGGCTGCTCGGTGTTCACGTCCACGGCGCGGTGTCCGGGCCGGCGGCGGTAGCACGGCTGGTCGAGGCTGTCGCGGCCGCCGCCGAGCTCACGGTGCTCCCCGGTGACGGCGAGCTCGCGCGGGCCGAACTGCACACGGCTGCCGCGCGGGCCATCGCGGCCGCCGTCGAGCGGCCGGGGACGGATGCGCGGGCCGAGCTGGCCGCCGTCCGCGCGGGGTGCCGGCGCGCGGCTGTCGCGGTCGGCCTGTCCGTTCCCGTCGCCTTCTGACCCCGGCCGGATGACCGGGTTTCTGGTCGGCGGGAGCAGGGGGTGTCATCCGTCCGGCTCGAGGCCGTGTGCCCCGGGTTCCTCACCTGGCGACCGCGCTCGTCCCACAGGGCCGGGTTTCGGGGTCATGGATGCGCGGATCGCGGGCAGGGGCGCCTGCAGGGGAAGGGCTCCCCGGTACGGCCGGTCCGTGGTCCGGCAGCGAAGAGGAAGGACGCTTCATGTCGCAGGTAGAAGAGTCGATCGAGGTCGATGTCCCCGTGCGTACCGCTTACAACCAGTGGACGCAGTTCGAGTCGTTCCCCCACTTCATGGAGGGTGTGGAGCGCATCGATCAGCGCACCGACACCATGACGCACTGGGTGACGAAGATCGGCGGGGTGACGAAGGAGTTCGAGGCGGAGATCACTGAGCAGATCCCCGACGAACGCGTCGCGTGGACCACCCTGGGCGGCGAGGTCAAGCAGGCCGGCGTCGTGACCTTCCACCACCTGGCCGACAACAAGACCAAGGTGATGCTGCAGCTCGACTACGACCCGGACGGCTTCGCGGAGAACGTCGGCGACAAGCTCGGCCTCGTCAAGCGGCAGATCACCGGCGACCTGAAGCGGTTCAAGAAGTACATCGAGGAGCGCGGCAGTGAGACGGGATCCTGGCGCGGCGAGGTCTGACCCTCGGAGTGACCTCGTCCGGGTGAGCCCGGTTTCCCGGCTCTCGTAACGGCCCGAGGGGGGCGCCTGTGAGAGCGCCGCCCCTCGGGTTTCGCCGTAGTATTCCGAGGCCCGGACTGCCTTCGGCAGCCCCGTGGGGCGTGATGCTGCGCGCCCGGCATGTCGGCGGTGCAATCAGGCCGCGTCGGGTGGGCGGGCACCAGGACCATCAGCACGATGTCGATGGCCGCCTGGATACCGGCGCGCTCGGTGCGAGGCGAGGCCAGCAGTCGGCGTGCGTCACGTACCGGTTCAGGACCGCGTTCCGCAGCGCTCATGGGAGACGTGCCGCCCCTCCCCGGAACTGCAGGAAGTGGCAGGGCCCGCCCGACGATGCACCCCGGGCGGGCCCTCTACGCGACGGCGCGGGCTACAGCGCGTCGTCACGCAGGTCGTCGTCCATCTCCGGCGAGCGCTCGCGCGAAGGATTCTGGCGGCCGTGCTCCTCGGACGGGCGGCGGCCCTGCATGTCCTTCGGCTCGTCCTGGCCCGGCCGCTGACGCTGGAGGTGTTCCTGCTCCTCGCGGCCCTTGCCCGGCTGCTGACGCTTGTCCTGCATACCGCTCATCGTGGACTCCGTGGTTGGGGGATGTGCCACCGCCACGCTGCCACGGATCGTCACAGACCGCATCATTTGGTAACCAAGCGCAATCGAAACAGGTGTGATCATCCGGCCCGGCCGAACCCCCACCAGCCCCAGGAGCCCCGCCGTATTCGAACGCGATCCTTGGGCTCAACGCCAATGGGCGGCGCCCAGCCACCGCAATCCGGCTTGACCGGCGCCACACGAAGGACATGCCTTCCTTACGGCGACAGGGGTCTCGCATCTTCCCCGGCCGCTCGTCCCCACAGCCGGTTGCTGTGATCGTCAGCTGCGGAGGGGCTTGCGCTGACGGGCCGCGGCTGCTTGATCACGAACGTATGGGTCGGCGTCTGCTGCCAGCTGGTCGAGCACGGCCAAAGTGGCGAGGTCAGGCTCCGGGGCGGCGAAGTGGCCCAAGGCGATCGCAACCCAGGCGCGGACACGGGTGTTGTCGTCGTTCGCGAGCGAGCGGATCTTCCACAGGGTTCTCGGTAGATGAAGGAAGCCGAGGGTGCTGAGGGTGGAGATGCGCACCTGCGGGGCGGGATCGTCCAGCAGCTGCAACAACAGGTCGATGGCCTCCGGTTCTGTCCCGTGACTGCCGAGCGTGCACGCGACCGCGTTGCGGATTCCTTCGTCCGAGACCTGCGCAGCGTGGGCCAGCAGACTGAGATCAGCAGGGTCGGGGACGAAGCCGAGCAGCCAGATTGCCGCCCTGCGAAGGTCGTCATCGTTGCCCACGGCGCACGGCAGGATGATGTCGCGCGCTGCGGCCGGGTGCTCCTGCGCGAGTACATGGAGCGTGGTCGAAAGAGAGTCCTGGTCGTCACCCAGATCGCGGGAGAAGGCCTGCAAGAGGGCGGCAAGAGCAGTGTGGCCGGCAGTCTCGGCGAGAATCCGAGCAAGCACATGACGGGCGTACCAGTTTCCCGCCTCCACGGCTGCTGCGAGATGCCGTTCCACGGACGGAATCAACTCCCGCCGCGGAACGGCTACGAGCTCCTCTTCGATTTCGGCAAGGTCGTCGAGGTCGCAGTCCGGATCCGCGAGGCCGGCCGCCAGCTCATCAAGGCGCAGGGTGGGATGATCCGCTGCTCGTTGGTCTTCCATACGTCCTCCTCATGATCCTTCAGACCACCAAGCCTGCCCATTGTGGGTCTCACTGCTGCGGTGCAGGTTCGCGGAACGGATTGTCCAACAGGCCTCTGACAATGGCGTGCGCGTTGGCCGGCTCACTCAGCCGGCAGACCCGCTCAGCATCCGCGCAGGCCTCCGCGACCGTGACAAGAACTATGGGGAATCAGTCACACCACGCGTGTGAACGGGCGCGATCCCCGGTGACGCCAGCCCGGAGTGCCCTCGACCTCTATGACCCCGGTGGGCCGGGCCGCCTTCGCGCGGTCGTCGAAGAACCGGCGCCTGCGGTGGCCCAGAGAAGCACGCAAGGGGCCGGACGGGGGGTGGTCGGGCCGCAGGGTGGTGTCGCACCCGTGCCCGAGCGGTACGCGGAACAGAGTGAACGAGCGGCTCGGGCCGCTCGAAGCTGCACACGTGAGAGGTGGTCATATGTCCTCAGCCCTGGACGCGACGGACGTGCTGGTCGTCGGGGCCGGAGTCGCCGGGCTGGCGTGCGCCCGGGATCTGGCCGCGGCCGGCCTGAGCGTACGGGTGGTGGAGGCGGGCGACGCGGTCGGCGGCCGGATGCGTTCGGACCGGATCGAGGGCTTCGTCGTGGACCGCGGGTTCCAGGTGTTCAACACCGCATACCCCCAGGTTCGGCGCAGGTTCAACCTGAAGGAACTGCGCCTGCGGCCCTTCACGCCGGGCTTCCTCGTTCACACCCCGACCGGCAGGCTCAATTTCAGCGATCCCACTCGCCGGCCGCGCACACTGCCCGACCTGCTTTCCGGCCGCCTCGCCGGACCCCGTGACCTGGCCGCCCTCGCGCTGCTGTCCGCCCGGGACATGCTGCTGCCCCCCAGCCGCCTCAAAAAGCGCCCGGACACCACCGCCCGTACCGCGTTCGCCGACGCGGGGATCTCCGAAGAGTTCGTCGAGAGGTTCTTCCGCCCCTTCGTGTCGGGGGTGTTCCTGGAGGACGAACTGGAGACTTCCGCCCGGGTTTTCCACCTGGTCTGGCGGAGCATGCTGCGAGGAACCATCTGCCTGCCGACCGACGGCATCGGGGCGGTCCCACGGGCCATGGCGGCCGGCCTACCCGAGGGCGCCGTACGGTTGGAGACCCCGGTGGCCCGCCTCACTGACCACGGCGTACTGACCACAGCGGGAGCGGAGATCTCCGCCCGCGCCGTCGTGGTCGCCACCAACCCGGGGCCCGCCTCGGCACTGCTGCCCGAGGTCGCCCTGCCCGACTACCGGACCGTGACGACGTACTACCACGTTGCTCCCCGCTCACCTCTCGGCGAGCCCACGCTGCTCGTGGACACCCGCCGCCGCTTCCTCAACACCTGCGTCCTGAGTGACGTCGTACCTTCCTACGCCCCGCCCGGCCAGGCCCTGGTCGCCACATCGGTCCTCGGGCGGGACGGGCAGCCCCGCGAGCGCGAGCTCCGGGCGGCACTCGCAGAGGCGTACGGCACGGGCACGGACGGCTGGGACCTCCTCACCGTCCGCACCATCGAGGACGCGCTGCCCGTCATGGCACCCCCGCATCCGCTGACCCGCACCACACGGGTGGCGCCGGGCCGGTACGTATGCGGAGACCACCGCGCCACCGGATCCGTCCAGGGCGCTCTGGCCTCGGGGGCGCGGGCGGCCCGCGAGGTACTGCACGACCTACGGCGCTGAGGGCGGGACGGGGGACCCTTCTCATGAACAGAGCGGCCCTCGGGCTTCTACGAGCGGGCCGGGGTCCAGCCTCCGCGCCGACTTCAGGCGCCGTGGAAAGTCAGATCTTCGGAACCATGTGATGGCGGTTCGGATGGGCGCGCAGTCGAGGTGAGGTGAGTTCCAGGGCCCTGTTGTCGCGTCCCGCGCTCATGTGGTCGAGCCAGCGTTCGTACCAGTCCAGGAAGTCGGTGGCGGAGGAGACGTTGGGGCCCCAGAACCCGTCACTGTTCCCGATGAGGACGCGGCCGGTGAGGGGGCCGCTCACCGCGATGACGCAGACGTCGGTACAGCCCATTTCGATGACGTGGAGGAAGAGGTCGCGTTCGCGTGCCCCGGGTCCTGCGTCCTCGAAGCCGCGGGGTGCCCCTGGTTCCCCACGAGGATTCATGACCAGGAGGGAACACCGCTGCAGCGGCATGAGGCCGTAGAACGGCGCCGCGCCCGAACCACCGATGTGTGTGAGGAAGTGCCGGTAGGCGTCGGGCAGGACGATGTCGTGCTCGGCCTCAAACGCAGCCACGCGTGCTTCGGTCAGCCTGGGACCGAGGCAGAACGTGTGTTGCTCTTCTCCGAAGGAGTGGCTGCGCAGTGGTTGGTACGGGACCGCGCCCAGCTTGCGGCGCAGGCGGGGTATGCGGGGATCCATGGTGCATCTTCTTTCGTCTTCCTCACCATGTGGGTGGTTGTGGGGATCTTTCCCTGGCGTCCCAGAGGTGGTGTTGTTCCGTCAGCGGCATCGGGAGCCGGCCCATGAGAGCCCCAGGGTCGATACGGTCGAAGCACGCCTCGATGGCAGCGTCCGGCACCCCTCTGCAATCCGGAAGGGACGGCTTAGGCCGTCGTGTTGCGTGGGGTCGTCTGTTGGACCGCCCAGCCGTTGCCGTCCGGGTCCGAGAAGTAGACGAAGGAGCCCCACGGCAGGTCCTGGATCTCCGTCACCTCCACGCCCCGGCCGCGCAGGTCCTCGTACGCCTCCTCGATGTCGGTCACGACGACCTGCATGTTGTCCAGCGAGCCCGGGGTCATCCGGGTCAGCCCCTTGCCGATCGCGATCGAGCACGCCGATCCCGGCGGGGTCAGCTGCACGAAGCGGCTGTCCTCGCTGACGGTGACGTCGTGGTCGGCGTTGAAGCCGAGCTTCTCGTAGAAGGCCTTGGCGCGGTCGACATCGGTGACGGGGACGGCGACCAGTTCGAGTTTGATGTCCATCACAGCATCATGCTCCCGGCACCGGGGCCGCGTCGCCCGAGGCCAGGTCGGCAGGCGTGTCCGCCGCCGCCGCGAACTGCGTGCGGTACAGCTCCTCGTACCGGCCGCCCGCCGCCAGCAGCTCGGTGTGCGTGCCCCGTTCCACGATCCGGCCGTCCTCGACCACGAGGATCAGGTCCGCCGCCTGCACGGTCGACAGCCGGTGCGCGATCACCACCGCGGTCCGGCCCGCCAGGGCTTCGCCCAGCGCCTCCTGCACCGCCGCCTCCGAGGTGGAGTCCAAGTGCGCGGTGGCCTCGTCGAGGATCACCACCCGCTGCCGGGCCAACAGCAGCCGCGCGATGGTCAGCCGCTGCCGTTCGCCGCCCGACAGCCGGTAGCCGCGCTCACCGACCACCGTGTCCAGCCCGTCCGGCAGCGAGGCGACCAGCCCGTCGAGGCGCGAGCGCCGCAGGGCTTCCCAGACCTCCTCCTCGGAGGCTTCCGGCCGGGCAAGCAGCAGGTTGGCCCGTACCGACTCGTGGAACAGGTGCCCGTCCTGGGTGACCATGCCGAGGGTCTCGCGGATCGAGTCGGCCGTCAGGTCCCGTACGTCGACCCCGCTGAGGCCCCGCGCCCGCGTCGGCGTCGTACAGCCGCGGCAGCAGCTGCGCGATCGTCGACTTGCCGGCGCCGGACGAGCCGACGAGGGCGATCATCTGGCCGGGTTCGGCACGGAAGGACACCTCGTGCAGCACCTGCGTACCGCCCCGGGCGTCAAGGGTGGCGACCTCCTCCAGGGAGGCGAGCGAGACCTTGTCGGCGGCGGGGTAGCCGAAGGAGACCCGGTCGAACTCCACGGTCACCGGCCCCTCCGGCACCCGGCGGGCGTCCGGCTTCTGCGCGATGAGCGGCTTCAGGTCGAGGATCTCGAAGACCCGCTCGAAGCTCACCATCGCGCTCATCACCTCGACGCGGGCGCCGGCGAGCGCGGTCAGCGGGGCGTAGAGCCGGGTCAGGAGCAGGGCGAGCGCGACGACGGAGCCGGCGTCCAGGGAACCGCGCAGGGCGTAGTACCCGCCGAGCCCGTAGACGAGCGCGAGGGCCAGGGCCGAGACGAGGGTGAGGGCCGTGATGAAGGCCGACTGGGCCATCGCCGTGCGGATCCCGATGTCGCGCACCCGCGCCGCCCGCGCCGCGAATTCCGCGGACTCGTCGGCGGGCCGCCCGAACAGCTTGACCAGCGTGGCGCCGGGGGCGGAGAACCGCTCCGTCATCTGGGTGCCCATCGCGGCGTTCAGCGCGGAGGCCTCCCGCTGCATCGCCGCCATCCGCGCCCCCATCCGGCGGGCCGGCAGTACGAAGACCGGCAGCAGCACCAGCGCCAGCAGGGTGATCTGCCAGGAGATGCTCAGCATCACCGTGAGGGTCAGCAGCAGGGTCACGGTGTTGGCGACCACCCCCGACAGGGTGTTGCTGAAGGCCCGTTGGGCGCCGATCACGTCGTTGTTCAGCCGGCTGACCAGGGCTCCCGTCCGGGTGCGGGTGAAGAAGGCGACAGGCATCCGCTGCACGTGGTCGAAGACCGCCGTCCGCAGATCCAGGATCAGTCCCTCGCCGAGGGTCGCGGAGAGCCGGCGGGTCAGCAGCCCCAGCCCGGCCTCCGCGACCGCGATCAGCGCGATGAGCAGCGCGAGCCGGGTGACGGCCGCGCCGTCCCGGCCGTCGACGATGGCGGTGACGACCCGGCTGGCGAGCACCGGGGTGGCCACCGCGAGCAGCGCGGTCACCACGCTCAGCAGGAGGAAGAGGGTGAGCCCGCGCCGGTGCGGGCGGGCGAAGGCGGCGACGCGGCGCAGGCCGGCCCGGGAGAGCGGGCGACGGTCCTGCTGGGCGTTGATCGCGCTGTGCAGCGAGGTCCAGGCGGTGACTTCCATGTCCATGACCGGAACGCTAGGACCTCAAGTTGACCTGAGGTCAAGGTTTTGGTGCCGGACCGCCCGCAGGTGTCGCCAACTCGAGTCCGTATGAGGGATTTTCGTCTTCCGTGTCCACTGTCGGTACCCGGTGGCATCATCGGTTCATGACGCAGGGATCCGAGTCCGTACGCTTCGGCAAGCGAACCGCCGACACCGTCCTGCACCGCTTCGAGCAGTGGGCCCGCGACACCCCCGGGGCCCACGCCCTCATCGCCGGTCGCGACAGCCTCACCTACGGGCAACTCGACGAGCGGGCCGACCGGCTGGCACACCGCCTGCTCGCCTCCGGCCTGCCGCCCGGCGGCCTCGTCGCCATCGGCACCGCCCGGCAGGGCGAACTGGTCGTCGCCCTCCTCGCGACCCTCAAGGCCGGCGGGACGTACGTCGTCGTCGACGCCGGGACCCCGCTCACCGGGAAGCGTCAGCTCACCGCGGTCGAGCCCTTCGTCCTGCTCACCCCCCTCGCCCACCGGGCCGCCCTCGACAACGGCCGCGGCCTGAAGGTGATCCGCCTCGGCGCGGAGGCCGGCGGGATCGCCGGACAGCGGGGGGACCAGTCGGCGGAACAGCCGACGGACCAGACCGCGGACCAGCCTGGGGACCAGACCGCGGAACAGCCCGAGGCGCAGGCGCCCGTGGTGCCGCCGGCCCCGGCGCCCGGCCGCGCCGCCGCCCTCGTGTTCACCGGGGCGGCCGAACCGCGCGCCGTCCCCGTCAGCCACGGCCTGCTGCTCGCCGCCCACGAGGGCTGGGCCGAGGTGGCCCGGCTCACCCCGGCGGACCGGCACCTGATCACCGCCGCCACGGACGTCACCGCCTTCGCCGCCGGCTGGACCGGCGCCCTGTGCTCGGGCGGCGCCCTCGTCCTTCCCCGCCGGTCCCCCTGGAAGCCCGAGGACATCCGTGCGGCGGTGGAGGACGAGCACGTCACCGTCCTGCACACCGACCCGGCCACCGCACTCGACCTGCTGAGGGGGGAAGAGGGGCCGGGCACCGCCTACCGTTCGCTGCGGCTGCTCGCCGTCTCCGGCGACCGGCTCTACCTGGACGACCAGGCGGCCCTGCAGGTCCTGCTCCGGCCCGGCGCCCGGGTGCTCAACATCTATGGGCTCGCGGAGAGCGCGGGCACCGGCGCCTGGTTCGAACTGCCGCAGCTGCCCCGCCCCCTCGACGACCAGGAGGAGCTCTCCCTGCTCGGCACGCCCTTCCCGGGCTGCCGCGTCGACGTCCGCGACGGGCAGATCCGTCTCACCCCGCCCGACGGCGGTGACGCGATACCCACCGGCGACCTGGGCCTGCTCCGCGAGGACGGACTGCTGGAGTTCGGCGGCCGGCTCGGGGACCGCATCAGCCTGCCCGGCGGACGCTCCGTCCACCCCTACCCGATCGAGTCCGCGATCCGCAGCCACGAGGGCATCGGCTCGGTGATCGTGAACGGCGTCGACAGCGCACGTGGCCCGCGCCGCCTCGTCGCCTACGTCGCCCCGCCCGCCGGAGGGTCACCCGCTTGCCCCCCGCTGCCCGACATCGAGGAGCTGCGCGAGCACCTGTTGGGGAGGGTGCCCAGGGAGGAGGTTCCGCGCACCGTGATCCGGCTGCGCGCCCTGCCCCGCAACCGGGCGGGCCGGGAGGACCGGGCCGCCCTGCCGCTGCCCGTCCTGCCCGCGGCCAAGGCGCTGCCGCGCGGCAAGGGCACGTCCGGGAAGTACGGGGCCGCCCAGCCGGGAGAGCCGCTCCCGGCCTCCTGCGCGGGCGGCTGCGGGGGAGTGGGCCTGGGCTTCGTCGCCTTCATCCTCACGAACCTCCTCTGGCCCGGATCGACCGACCTCACCGGGGTGCCGCAGCCCTGGGCGTTCCTCTTCACCCTCCTTTACCTGTTCGAGTGCGCCGCCTTCGGCGTCGGAGTGGTCTTCCTGTTCGGGGGCCGCGCCCGGATGCGGAGCCGGGGCCGCGGCCGCCGCATCACCGCGGCCGCCCATGTGGCGGTGTCCTACCTCCTGCTGGCCTGGTGGCCGCAGGACAACCTCTACCGACTGGCAGCCAAGCAGGACTGGCCGCGTCAGGCCGCGCTCGTCTACACCTTCAACATCCCGCTGATGATCGCGGGAGCCGTCGTCGCCGCCTACCTCGTCACGAAACCGGCGGATCCGTTCGACTTCGACGAGGACGACGGCTGAGTCGCCGGGGGCCCGCGGGCGGCGCGGGCTACCGGGTGAGCGGGCCGAAGTCCGCGCCGGCCGCGCGGGCTGCGGCGCGTACCAGGGTCTCGGCCGCGTCGACCGTGTCCCTGTCGTGCGCGGCCACCAGTACGCCCAGCCAGGGCTCCGGTTCGAACGCCCCCGTCGGGATGGCCGGGACGAACACCGCCCCGAGCTCCGCGCAGCCCCGGGCCAGGCCCGCGCACAACTCGTCCAGCTGGGCCTCGGGCAGCCGCGCGCCGAGCTCCACCCGGTCGGCGATCCGTACGAGGTGCCCCGCGCCCCGCAGCACGTCGAGCCGGGCCGCCACCATGAAGGCGACGGACGGTCCCGTCAGCCGCAGGTTCGTCTCGGTCGGTGCGAGCCGGCCGGCACCGTCGGCGACGAAGTCCACGTCGAACCAGCCCCGGTAGCCGGACTCGGCCAGTTCCCGGCCCACCGCCGCCCCGAAGCCGGCGAGAGGCTTCTCCGCCCACGCGGGCAGCACGCCGGGGCCGACCGTGGCGCCCCGGTAGCAGCCGTCCGTCACGTCCATCACCGCCCCGCCGACCTCGTGGACGCGGCCCTCCGCGTCCACGAAGCCGTCGTAGGTGAGATCCCGCGGACCCTCGCCCTCCGCCGGACCGGCCACGTACTCCTCCAACAGCAGCGGCCCGCGCGGCAGTCGGCGCAGCACGGCGCGGGACCCGCCCGCGGCCCGGACCCGCTCAGGGGTGACCACCGTGGTGCCCGAACCCCCGACACCGTGCTCCGATTTCAGAACAGTGCTCTCGCCCGCCTTGGTCCGGGCCGCCAGCAGCCGGGCCGCCGCCCACCGGCCGGCGGCCGGCCACTGCGCGGGGAGCACGATCCCGGGATGCCCGCCGTCCGCCAGGATCCGCCCGAACAGCGCGTGCGCCGCGGACTTCGACTCGTAGCGCAGCTCCCCCTCCCGCCACGGCCGGCCCGCGAGCCGCCCGAACGGCCGGGTCCGCCCCCACGGCACGAGGGGCAGCCCGGCCCCCGTCAGCAGCGCGGCGAGGGCCGGCCGGGCCCGTACGGCATCGCACAGGCCGGGCTCCCCGGCCGCCAAGCCGTCGTACACCTCGACCTCCGACCAGCCCAGCTGGCGGCCGACCAGCTCGGTCCAGCCCTTCGGTACGGGCCGGGGCAGGACCAGGGCGGCCGGATCCGGGCTGTAGAAGGCGGCCAGGCAGGCGTAGTGGTGTGCGGCCGCCTGCCCGCGGTCGAGGGAGGCGTCGGCGAACTGCGCGTTGAACTCCGCCACGTTGCCCACGTGCACGGCCCGGCCGCCCCCGGTCCACGCCCGTGCCCAACCGGTGAGCGCGACGGGAGCCGCCTCGAACCGCACCAGGGCCGTCGCGTCCACCAGGGCCGGCGCGTCCACCGGGGTCGTCGCGTCCGCCGGAGCCGTCGCGGCTACGGCGTCCGTCGGACCGGCCACCGCCACCGCCCCCATCGCCCGGTAGAACCCGGCCGCGTGCGGATCGGCGTCGATCACCAGCCTGCGCACCCCCAGCTCCACGGCCCGGCGCAGCACGTCCCGGTACAGCAGCCGCCCCACGCCCTGGCCGATCGCCGACGGTTCGACGAAGAGCAGCCCCAACGCGGCCAGCGGGGGAGCCCCCTCCAGCGAGGCGACCCCGAGGACCCGCCCCCGCCCGTCCTCGGCCACGACGATCCGGCGGGCCGTCACCTCGCCGGGATCGATCCGCAGTTCCGGCGCGCACGCGGCGAGGAAACCGGCGTCGTACCCCCAGTGCGCCTTGGACCGCATGACCAGCTCGGTCAGGGCCCCCGCCTCGGCCGCCCGCGCGGCCCTGACCTTTACCATTTCCTGACCTCCCCATGGTCCGCCGCAAGGCCGTGCGATAGATTCGGCCTCCCCACGGCACATACTTTCCCACCCACGCGGAGACAGGCTTCTCAATGAGCGACATCATCAACGGACTTGGCCGCACCAGCGCCTACGGCGCCTTGGGCCTCGTCCTGCTGATCCTCGGCATCGTCCTCGTGGACGTGCTGACGCCCGGGAAGCTTCCGAAGCAGATCTGGGAGGAGCGCAACCGCAACGCGGCCCTCTTCCTCAGCTCCGCGCTCCTCGGCATCGGCGGCATCGTCTTCACCTCGATCTGGACGACCTACCAGGACTTCGGCAAGGGCCTGGCGTCGACCGCGGCGTTCGGCGTCCTCGGCCTGCTGCTGATGGCGCTCGCCTTCCTGGTGCTCGACCTGGTGACCCCGGGCAAGCTCGGCGCCATCGTCGTCGACCCGGATCCCCACCCTGCGGTCTGGGTCTCGTCCGCCTGCAACCTCGCCGTGGCCGCGATCGTCGCCGCCTCGATCGCCTGACGCGGAGCACCCGTACACAAAGAGAGCGCCGCTCCCTCCGGGGAGCGGCGCTCTCGTCGTGCACGGCGGCTACGCCAGCCCCAGGGCGAATGCCGCGAAGCCCGCCGCCAGTAGTGCCGTCGCCGTCCGGCGCAGTGTCCGGCCTCCGTGCGCCGCCTCCGGGGGGTGCTCGAAGCGGCGCGCGTACCGGGCGATGCCCACCAGCAGCGCAGCGAACACCGGCATCCACGCCACCCGCGCCGCGATCCAGCCCAGGCTGTCCGGGGCCGTCGTCAGCCCGGCCAGCCCGGCGCCGCCCACGAACGAGCCGGGGACGGCCGCGGCCAGCATGGCCGTCTGGTGCCAGCACAGGATCGTCATGGCGCACAGGTTGATCACGACCACCGGAGCCCACAGGACGGGGCGGCCCAGCAGCTTCGCCAGCCGGTCGCGCAGCAGGATCGCCGCCCCCGACTGGGCCGCGGCCAGGGCCAGTACCAGCAGCGACGGCGGATGCGAGTTGGTCCGCGCGGCTCCCGGTACGCCGACCATCGACGCCGGATAGTGGAAGACCGCCAGCAGCGCCGCGAACAGCAGGGTCCCGCCGGCCAGCAGCAGCCAGGCTCCGCGCCGCCCGATCCGCCGCTCGCCCCACGAGACGCCCAGCTGGTACGCGAACAGCCAGCCCGGCAGGATGTTCACCAGGGACAGCCAGGACGGTACGGAACCGGCGAGCGGCCCGTAGCGCAGGAGGTCCACCACGGCCACCGAACCGAGCAGCGGGGCCGCGGCCCAGCCGCCGAGGCGGCCCGCCGCCCGCACGCAGTACGGGGTCAGCGCGGTGACCACCACGTACACCCCGACGAACCAGAGCGGCTGGATCACCAGCGTCGCCCCGGTGCGCAGCGAGGCCTCCGGCACCCCGGCCGCGTACAGCACGGGTGCGGCCAGCGCCCACACCGCGGTGACCCCGAGCACCGGCCGGCCCAGCCGGACGATCCGGCCCTTCAGCCACGCGCCCGCCGAACCGCGGCGGCGCTGGTAGGAGAGCGCCGAGGCGTAGCCGCCGACCAGGAAGAAGATGCCGAGCATCTGGAGCACCCAACTGGCCGGCGCCAGAGCGCCGAAGGCCGACAGCGGGCTGGCGTTGTGCAGCCCCCCGTCGGAGTCGACGGTGAACCCGCCGAGCAGCCAGTGGCCGGTCGGTACGGCGAGCAGCGCCAGGGCGCGCAGCCCGTCGACGGCCCGGTCGCGGTGGGCGGGGGTCCGCCGGTCGATCCGCTCGGCGGCCTTCCTCAGCGGGGCCAGGGTGGCGGAAGGGCTCATCGGGTCTCCCCCTTCGCGATCGCGGCGAAGGCCGACAGGGACTGGGTGCCGGGCATGAAGTAGCCGTCGTGGCCCTCGACGTCGGCGGCGGGCACCCGGCGGGCGCCGAAACCCGCGGAGGTGGGGTCGGCCCCGTGGCCGAAGTCGGCCAGCCGGACGTTCGGGACGTCCGCGATCCAGTCGGAGGGGCCCCGGGCCGCCCAGACGCGGGCGCCGGTGCGCAGCCCGGCCGCGG
This sequence comes from Streptomyces sp. NPDC005533, assembly GCF_042871845.1. Lineage (NCBI taxonomy): Bacteria > Bacillati > Actinomycetota > Actinomycetes > Kitasatosporales > Streptomycetaceae > Streptomyces > Streptomyces sp. NPDC005533. The sequence goes on from NZ_JBIAJH010000053.1 coordinate 24,179, forward strand.
TGTCGGCGCGCATCCCGGGGGACCCGAAGGCCACGATGTCGGAGGCGTCCGTGCGGCGGGCGGCCAGCCCGCAGACCACCGAGCCGTAGCTGTGGCAGAACAGCACCGGGTCGGGCGCGCCGACCGCGTCGAGCCCGGCGGTGAACCGGGCCAGGCGGGCCGCTCCGACCGTGGCCAGCCGGCCGTCGGCCGCGTCCACGCCGACACCGACGGGCGTGGTGTAGCCCGTCCACGCCACGACGGCCGTGGACTCCCCGGCCGCCTCACGCAGCGCCCGGGCCATCCCGGCCGGGCCGGTGTGCGGCTTGCGCCGCGCGTCGTGCGTGGTGGCGTCGTTGTCCGACCCCGGCACGATCACCGCGACGTGCTCCGCGTGCTCCAGGTCCCCGAACACCTCGGCGACCTGGCCCCGGCCCCGCGGGTCAAAGGCGAGGATCCGCCGATGGGGCGCGGCGAGGGAGGCGTACCGGGACTCACCCGTGGCGGCGATCGCGATCCGGTTGGCCTCGTACCGCAGGGGGAGCGGCGCCCCCTCCAGATTGCCGACGACCAGTGGGTGGTCACGCAGGAGTTGCCGGCGCGCCGCCTCGTCGAGCCCGGCGAAGAACCGGGCCACCTCGCGCGGTGTCGCGATCGCCGGGTCGGGCAGCGCCCGGCCGGACGTCGTATCGGCCCGCCAGCCCGCGGTGCCGGGCGGCGGCCCGGTGACCGCCTCCTGGCTCTCGCCCGAGGCCCATCCGGCGGTCCCCCCGACGACGGCCACCGCCAGCGCGGCCGTGACCAGCGTCCTTCCGAAGCGGCGCATGCCCCTTCTCCTCTCCTCGTGACGAGGAGGAAGGTAGGAAGGAGGTGTCGGCGCGCACGTCGGACCGTGGTGCCAAGTCGGATGTCATACCCCGGTAGGGGGTGGAGGAGGACGGGGGCTCGCCGTCTGGTCAGGCCGCGCCGCCCGCTCCGCCGCTCAGGCGGAGTCGCCCGGCCGGACCAGCCCCGCCTCGTAGGCGAAGATCACGGCCTGCGCCCGGTCCCTCAGGTCGAGTTTGGCCAGGACCCGTCCGATGTGCGTCTTCACCGTCTGTTCCGCGAGCACCAGATGGCCCGCGATCTCCTGGTTCGACAGTCCGCGCGCGATGAGCTCCAGTACCTCGGTCTCACGCGGGGTGAGGCCGTTCAGCCGCAGCGCCGGATCCTTGCGCGGAGCCGGCCGCTGCTGCACGAAGTCGGCGATGAGCCGCCGCGTCACCGAGGGCGCCAGCAGCGCCTCGCCCGAGGCGACGACGCGTACCGCCGCGATCAGATCGGCCGGCGGGGCGTCCTTCAGCAGGAAACCCGAGGCGCCCGCGCGCAGCGCCTCGTACACGTAGTCGTCGATGTCGAAGGTGGTCAGCATCAGCACCTTGGGCCGGTGCACGACGCCGGGCGGGGGATCGAGGATCTCCCGGGCCGCCGTGAGCCCGTCCATCTCCGGCATCCGTACGTCCATCAGCACCACGTCGGGGTGCGTGGAGCGGGCCACCTGCACGCCCTGCCGCCCGTCGGGCGCCTCGCCCACCACGTCGATGTCGGCCTGCGCCGACAGCAGCGCGGCGAACCCGGCCCGCACCATGGCCTGGTCGTCGACGATGATCACACGGATGGTCAACTCGGTTCCTCGATCGGGTCGTTCAGGGGCAGGCGGGCGGCGACCCGGAAGCCGCCGTCGGGCAGCGGACCGGTGTCCAGGGTCCCTCCGGTCAACCGTACGCGTTCCCGCATCCCCACCAGACCGTGCCCCGTGCCCGAACTCTCCAGCTCCACCACGGCGTCCCGGGCCGGACCGTTGACGACGAGCACCAGCACCTCGTCCTCGTCGACCGTCACCGAGACCCGGGTGCGCGCGCCCGGCGCGTGCCGCACCACATTGGCCAGGGCCTCCTGCACGATCCGGTACGCCGACAGGTCCACCGCCGGCGGGGCCGCCCCGGCCGCCCCCGCCGCCAGCGACAGCTCCACCGGCTGCCCGGCCCGTACGGTCGCCTCCACCAGCTGCTGCAGCCGGTCGATGCCCGGCTGCGGGGCCCGTTCGCCCTCGGCGCCGCCGTTCGCCCCGTCGCCGCGCAGTACGGTCAGCAGCCGCCGCATCTCGCCCAGCGATTCCCGGGCGCCGGCCGCGATGGCCGCGAACTCCTCCTGGACCGCCTCGGGCATGCCCGGCAGCCGGTACGGCGCCGAATCCGCCTGGACGGTGATCACCGACATGTGGTGGGCCACCACGTCGTGCAACTCGCGGGCGATGCGGGCCCGTTCCTCCAGCAGGGTCCGCCGGGACCGTTCCGCCTCGCTGATGCCCTCCTGCTCGGCGATGCGCTGCTGCGCGTCGCCCAGGCCGCGCAGCGCGCCCGTCAGCACCAGCATCACCCCGCTCAGCACGAACAGCAGGGCGGCGGAGTTCATCACCCCGTCCGGCTGGGAGAAGCCCAGCGCCGCACCGAGCGCGCCGGTCACCAGCCACACCCCGACCAGGGTCCGGATGGATTCGCGCAGTCCCAGGCAGGCCATCAGCACCAGGTAGCCGACGATGGTCATCGGCGGCCACGGCCAGGAGTGCCCGGCCACCCCGTCGGCGCCGACCAGCAGGACCGCGCCGGCGAAGTCCGCCGCCAGGACGATGCCCCAGGCGGGCAGCGGCCGGACCACCGCGAGGAGCAGCGGCACCGTCTGCGCCACCCCGAGCGTGCCCGCCCAGCCGCCGTCCAGCCCGTAGTCGCTGGTCAGCACGGCGATGGTCACCGGCAGCAGCGACACCACGAAGATGCCGACGACGAGGTACGGCAGCATCCGCTGCCAGCGCTTGGCCGCCTGCCCCAGGAGCGGCTGCGCGGGCCGGGCCGGTGTGCGCAGCAGCACGGCGAGCTGGCCGAGCGCGCCGGGCGTACGGGCACCGGGCGTACGGGCACCGGGCGTACGGGCGCCGGTTGTGGGGGCCCCGGGCGTGTCGGCCGAGGGGGCGGGGGCGCGGTCGGGTTTCCGGCCGCCCCGCCAGGTGCGGGATCTGTCGCTCATGATCGGACCAGCCTATGCCCGGCCGACCCTCGAACCGGGGGTACGGGTAGGCTGCTCGCCAAGCGATCATGGGGGACGAGCGCATGGGCGGGGCAGCCGCGCTGGAGAAACTGGTGCCGGTGCTGCTGGCCTTCGGCGGCGGGGTGCTGCTCGCACGCCGCAAGATCGTCCCGGCCGAGGCCTCCAAGGTCTTCTCGGACTACGCCTTCCTCTTCGCCGTCCCCTGCTACCTCTTCGGCAACATCTACGCCAGTGACCTCGCGTCCCTCTTCAACTGGCGGGCGATAGGCGGCTACGCCGGGTCGGCGGCCCTCGCGGTCGCGGCCGTCGCCGTGGCGGCGGTCCTCCACGGCATACGGGAGCCCCGGGTCGTTGCGCTGCGCGTGATGGCCGGGGTCCAGGTCAACACCGCCTACTTCGCCGTCCCCGTCTTCATCACCGTATTCGGGACCGCGGCTCCGATCTTCCCGATCCTGCTGTTCCAGGTCTGCGTGCTCTCCCTGGTCGTCATCGCCCTGATGGAACTGGGCCGTGCCGGCCCGGCCACGGGCGGCCCGGCCCGGCGCCTCGCCCGCGCCGTCGGCGCCTCGCTCACCACCCCGGTGGTCCTCGCCTGCAACGCGGGGATCCTGCTCAACCTGCTGGCGGTGAAGGTGCCGGGCGTGGTCCTGGACGGCGCCGCTTTCGTCGGCGACAGTGCCTCGCCGGTGGCCCTGTTCGCCCTCGGTCTGCACCTTGGCGGCCTCGGCCTGGACCTGCGGGGCACCACCCGTGAGGAGCTCGCCCTCGTGGGCTTCAAGTGCCTGGCGTTCCCGCTGCTGACCTGGGCGGTGTGCGGGCTGCTCTTCGGCGTCCGGGGCGAGTGGCTGGCGTACCTCGTCCTGATCGCGGCGATGCCGACCCCGCAGAACCTGTTCATCTTCGCCCAGCGCTACGACGTGGGCGTCGACCTCTCTGCGTCCCTCGTGATCAAGAGTTCGCTCGTGTCGCTCCTCCTCCTGCCCTTGTGGCTGCAGACCGTTGCCGCCTAGGCGTCAGCCTTCCGAGTGCCGTAGGCCACCCCGGGGTCGGTGACGGCCCCTGCCCTGGCCGTTCACCAGCGGGGCAGCACGTGGCTCCGTAGCGCCGTACAGACAGCGCACCGCCGGTCAGCGGGCTCCTCGAGGGCATCCGTCCGGCTGCACCGGGACCGCGAGGTCGTCCGGTCAAGGGACGGCCACGAACACCGGGCGCGTCCTGTGCGTCATGTCGGGCACCCCCGCTCGTAGGGTCGGGGCATGACCGAGAACGAGATCAAGCTCAAGGCCATTGCCGCGCTGACCGCTCTGCGCGGAGGAGTCGAGGAGGGCCTCGTCTCCGAACTACTGGGGGAGACGATCCCCGAGCAGTTCTCGGTCCCGGCCGGCGCCTCCGCGGAAGAGGTCGGCGGCGCCGTCCTGGACCAGCTGGCAGCCCCGCTGAGTGCCCTGGTGAGCGGTTTCATCGCCGCCTTCGAAGCGGTCGCCGACGCGTACGACGCGACCGGCTTCGAGCCCGAGACCGAGCTGATCCTTCAGGAACTGGCCCTCCGCCTCGCCCGGGACGACGCGGAGTGACGGATGCGGAGCCGCCACGATCAGGCGGTGGGGGGCTTCTTCGCGGTGGCGGGGTCGGCGAGGGCCCGGCCCGCGGCCAGCGGGAGGGTCGCTCCGGCGCGTATGAACTGGATGACCTCGTCGTGCAGGGCGCGGCTCGCGGCCTCGCTGGGGCACGTGAGGGGGCTTCCCGCGAGCTCGAGCCAGTCGGACGCGCCGCTGTACTGGACCGTTACGTGCGCCAGCCCGTCGGCCTCGGTCCAAGTGGTGTGGACGTCGAGTTCACCGGTCAACGCAGGGCCCGCCTCGCCGGTGCTCACTCCGTCCCGGCCGGCGAAGACCCCACGGGTCGTCCATGATGCCCAGCTCATGTGACCTCCCTGGTACCCATTGTCCTGCCAGTGTGCACGCCTCGGCATCCGTGTGCTCTCGCAGGCGGAAATTCTCGCCTGGGCACCTGCCTGCGCTGCCGGCCGGACCCGGGCTCGACCCCCGCGCACCTTGGCGGCCGGCGCCGGGTGCGGTCCGGTCTGGCCCGTCGGCGGCCCGGCGCCCGCTTGCGACGCCGTTGCCCCGTCCCGTGTCAATCGACTGATGACGGTCGGCATGTCATCGTCGCGATGACGGGCTGAGGCCGTTCTCAGCGGTCTACGTGCTCCCCGGCTGAGCGACCCCCGGGCACCCTGTCGTACCCCGGGCGGGACCGGCTCGTTGACCGGGCATGGAACTGCCGACCATTGCGGCGCCGGGCGTCGGGGAACGGGCCGACGCCGTGGCCGATGCCGCCTGCCACCTCTACGACACCATCGCGCCCTGGGGCTTCGGCGCGCCCGGCGGGTGGAGTCGGACCGCGGCCGAGGACGCCGCCGAGGCGATCGAGACCACCGCCCACGCCCTCGCGTCCATCGACCCCGGCGCCGAGGTGGTGCTCGCGCCCGTCCACGCCGCCCTCGCCGACCTCCGTCGCCGGCTCGGCCTCGCGTCCGCCGACGTGGCCACCGGCGACGGGCTCCCGGCGGCCCCGCGTTCGGTCGGGAACCCGCGTCGCACCCGCTGGGTGCGGGTGCTCACCGCACCTTCGCCCCGGCAACCGCCTTCTCGTACAACTTCCTGATGTCCGCGCCGAAGTAGGAGCTGTACGAGGTGTCCGCGGTGTCCCCGCCCGTCTTCCAGCCGCCGATGACCCCCACGACGTCGCCGGTCCCCGTCCGCCCGTCGTAGCGGAGCAGGAACGGGCCGCCGCTGGTCCCGCCGGGGTAGCCGGTGCAATCGATGCGCAGGAACGATCCGGGGATCCGCGCGTCCTTGCTGGTGAACTTGGTCGTCTTGTTCACGCACAGGCGCGGACGGGCGGCGGAGGCCGGGTACCCGATCAGCGACACCTTCGCGTGCGCGTAAGCGGAGCCGGTGACCAGCCGGTTGCCGCCGACCACGTCCTGCACCGGGAAGCCGCGGGAGTCCGGGCCCACTTGTGCGAAGGCCACGTCGAGAGTGGCGGCGCGGTCGGGGCCCTGAGAGCGGTAGCGCGGGTCGATCCAGATCCTGGAGCGGCCGGCCGCGTCCCGCAGGACGGGGAACATGCCGTACGGCTGCGGCGTCGCGCGGGTGTACCGCGGTACGAAGGCCACCTGTTGGGTGTCCGAGCCGAGCAGGCAGTGCGCGGCGCTGAGCACGAGGTTGTGGCCGGGGGAGGCGACCACGCTCGCGGTGCAGAAGTAGGACCCGCCGTTCTTGACGAGGAACATCCGGCCGACCACCGGGATGCCGTCGAAGTTCTGCCCGATGCCGGGGTCGGTGGCCGGCACGCGGGGGACGATGGGCGGGGCGGGGGCGGGAAGCAGCGACGGCTTGGGTGTGGGCGTGGGCGTGGGTGTGGGCGTCGGAACGGGCGACGGTGTGGGCTTCGACGTCGGTGTCGGCGTGGGCGTCGAGGGAGCGGGAACGGGGACGACGGGGGACGGGGAGGCGGCCGGGGGAACGGACGGCTCCGCCGTGCCCGGGGTCGTCTCCGGCAGCGGGCTCGTGATCGGCACCGGGAGCGGAACCGGCGTCGGTGTCGGAGTCGGAGTTCCGGCCGGCGTCGGCTCCGGCGGCTCCGTCGGTTCGAGCGGTTCGAGCGGGTCCGGCGGCGCGAGGGGTTCCGACGACGGCTCGGGCGCCGGCGGCTCGGGCGGCTCCGGTGTCACGGGGGGCAGCGGGGCGGCGGCGGCCATCCGCTCGGCCGTCCAGAAGGACTCGGCCTCGTGGGCGGACCAGCGGCCCGCGCTCGCCGCGGCGGTGCTCCCGGCCTCGGTCACGGGCAGTGGACCCCCGGGCACCAGCAGGGCGGCCGCCAGCGCAGCCATCGTCACCATACGTCGCATTCCGGACACTCCCTAAACGGCCTGGGGGAAACGGAAGAGCCGGTCCGGGTCGTAGGCACGCCGGACCTCTTGCAGGCGGGCGAGGTTCGGGCCGTAGTAGGCCTCGCCCCAGCCGGTCAGCTTCGGGTCGGTGTAGTTCTGGTAGGCGCGGCCGCTCGCCCAGGGCCGCAGGTCCTGCCAGAGCCCGTCGAGCCAGGCCTCGTGCCGGGCGACGTCCGCGGTCGGCGCGGACTCGGGCCAGTGGACGAGGTACTGGGCGAGGAAGGCGTGGTCACGGTGGGCGAAGGCCGTGTCCGTGACCGCGACGCGGTTCAGCGCGCCGCCGCAGACTCCGTCGAACTGGACCACCGCCAGGCCGCCCCGGGGGACGCCGGCCCCGGACCCGTAGCGGCGTACCGCGTCCAGGACCGTGCCGATCGCCGCGTCGGGCAGCCCGGCGCCCGTCCAGAAGTCGGAGCGGGCGGCGTAGGAGTGCCGCTCGAGCCGGCCCTGCGGGTCCCGGCCGGGCAGGGTGCCCGGCAGCCGGCACTGCGCCGCGGTCAGGTCCAGGCAGCCCGACATGGCCCGCAGGGTGTCCGCGTGACTGCGGACGACGGTCCAGTCGTCCCGTGGGGGTCGGCCGACCAGGTCCGACAGGCGGGTCACCTGCCGTTCCAGTTCACCGCGTCCGTCGAGGCACACCACCCGGACCGCCGGTGCCGCCGGCACCCCCGGACCGGAACCGGTACCCGTGGCGGCGCCGGTCTCGACCGTGAACTCCACCTGGCTCCAGAACGGGTCGGGCAGCTCGGCCAGCCAGTGCTGCCAGCCGCGCAGCACGTCCGCGGACTCGTCGCCGGGCCAGTGGAGTTCGGCGAAGGCGCAGTCCCGGGGAGCATCGTGCGGACGGAAACGGAACTCGGTGACCACGCCGAAGTTGCCGCCCCCGCCGCCGCGCAGGGCCCAGAAGAGGTCCGGATCGCGGTCGGCGGCGACCTCGCGCACGCGCCCGTCGGCAGTGACCAGGCGGGCTCCCGTGAGCCGGTCCGCGGTGGTCCCGTACGCCCGCGAGGCCAGCCCCAGACCGCCGCCGAGGGTGAGCCCGGCGATCCCGACGGACGGGCACAGCCCGGTCGGGACGGCCAGGCCCCGCCCGGCGAGGACGGCGTGCACGTCCCCGAGCCGGGCCCCCGCGCCGATCCGTACGCCGTCCCCCTCGACGGCCACCGCCGCCATGGCCCCGGTGTCGACGACCAGCGCCCCGGCGCGCGTCGACCAGCCGGCGTAGCCGTGGCCGCCCCCGCGCGGGACGACGGCCACGCCGGAGCGGCGGGCGAAGTCCAGGCAGACGGCCACGTCCGCGGCGTGTGCGGGGTAGGCCACCGCGGCGGGTGCGACGGTGTCGTAGCGGGGCTGGAACAGCCGGCGGGCCTCGGCGTAGTCCCGGTCTCCGGGGAGCACCACCCGCCCGTCGATCCCGCGGGCGAGCGCCCCGTAGTCCGGGCCCCGGCCGCTCGCGCCGACGGTGGCGAGGACCGCCGCGGCGGCGCTGCCGAGGACTTGGCGGCGATGGAGGCTCATACCTCCTTCCTGCCACCGCCCGCCCCGATCGCCGTGAAGGCGGGCCCACACACACCGGGCAGCCCCCCGAACGGCTCATGGCCGAAACGGTTCGGCTTGTCGTATGGACGGACCGGCCCCACCGTCGGCCCCGTCCTAGGCTGCACCCATGCCCCTCGTCGACATCAGCGCGCACGCCGGTGACTTCAACGCCGATCCGTACCCCTTCTACGCCGCGCTGCGCACCGCCGGCCCCGTCCACGAGGTGGTGTGGGGCGGCGAGCGGTCGTGGCTGGTCGTCGGCCACGAGGAGGCACGGCAGGCCCTCAACCACCCGGACCTGTCGAAGAACTGGTTCGGCACCGGGCTGTTCGGGGACGCACCCGTCCCGGCCGTCGCCACGAGCATGCTGGACGCGGACCCGCCCCACCACACGCGGCTGCGCGGCCTGGTGGCGCGGGAGTTCACGGCCCGCCGGATCGAGTCGCTGCGTCTCCGCGTCCGGCAGATCACCGGCGAACTGCTCGACGAGATGGCGGCCCGTCCCGACCGGCGGGCCGACCTGATCCGGTCCTTCGCCGTACCGCTGCCGATGACCGTGATCTGCGAACTCCTCGGCGTGCCCGGCCTGGACCGGGCGCGGTTCCGCTTTTGGTCGAACGAGATCGTCGCCCCGCTGGACGGGGTCGGCGCGGACGGCCGGGTCCTGGAGCAGATGACCGCGTACCTCTTCGAACTCGTCGGGGCCAAGGCCGCCGACCCCGGCGATGACCTGCTCAGCGCGTTGATCCGGACCCGTGACGAGGACGGGGACCGGCTCTCCCCGGACGAGCTGATCGGGATGGCCTTCCTGCTGCTGGTCGCGGGTCACGAGACGACCGTGAACCTGATCGGCAACGGCGTACGGGCCCTGCTCGCCCACCCCGACCAGCTCGCCGCCCTGCGTGCCGACCCGGACGGCCTGATCGACGGCGCCGTGGAGGAGATGCTGCGCTACGACGGCCCCGTCCAGCACGCCACGCACCGCTTCGCCCGGACCGGCGTGGAGCTGGGCGGCACTCTGATCCCCGCCGGTTCCTCCGTCGTGGTGGCTCTCGCGGCGGCAAACCGTGACCCGGACCGCTTCGGGCGGCCGGGACCCGACGTGTTCGACATCTGCCGCCCCGGCCCGGGCCACCTCGCCTTCGGCCACGGCATCCACTTCTGCCTCGGCGCGCCGCTGGCCCGGATGGAGGGCCGCGTCGCGATCCGGGCCCTGCTGGAGCGCTTCCCGGACCTGGCCGAGGATCCGGACGCGGGGCCGCGGGACTGGCTCCCCGGCCTGCTGATGCGGGGCGTGACCCGGCTGCCGCTGCGCTGGTGAAGAAGGGGCCTCCGGTCAACCGGCGGGCCCCCTGGTCGGGATCACCCCTTGCGCGCCAGCAGGAAGCCCTGCGGGGAGGTCTCGTGGGGGTCCGGCCCGCGTTCCAGCCGGGCCACCTCGGTCAGCCCGGCCCCGGCGAGCAGGCCCGCTACGAGGTCGGTCGGCGTCCCGTACACGTCCAGCGCGACCGGGTGCCCGTACGCGTGTTCCAGCCGGAGCCTCGCGTCGCCGGCCTCGAAGGCGATCAGGACGTGGCCGCCCGGCGCCAGCACCCGGGCGAACTCGGCGAACACCTCGGGCAGTTCCGCGGGCGGGGTGTGCACGGTGGAGTACCAGGCCAGCACCCCGCCCAGGACCCCGTCGGCCACGTCCAGGGCGGTCATCGAACCCACCTCGAACCGCAGGCCCGGATACGTCCGGCGGGCCACCGCCACCATCGCCGGGGACAGGTCGACGCCGAAGGCCCGTACGCCCAGCCCGTCCAGATGCGCCGTCACCCGGCCCGGGCCGCAGCCCAGGTCGGCGACCGCCCGGCCACCGCGGCCCTCGTCACCGCGCACGCCCCCGCCGCGCACGTATTCGGCGAAGGCCGCCAGCACGGCCCGGTCCAGCGGCTTCCGGGCCAGTTCCGTGCCGACCAGCCGGGCGTAATCGACGGCGACGGCGTCGTAGGACGCTCTCACCGAGGTCAGGTCCGAGGTCTCCGTCATACCCCTGGACAGTAGCCGCCCCGATCCGTCCGGGGGACCCCCGCCTCAGGTGCTCCGGATCACCCTCCGGCCAGCGGATTGGGCAGTTCAGCCCACTGGTCGCCGGGCACGCCGGGGCTCAGCCGCATCAGGGTGAGCGCCTTGGTGGGCAGCGGCCCGCTCAGCAGGGCCTCGGTGTCGGCGGTCGCCGGCAGTGTGGCGACCTCCGCGAGGGCCTCGGCGAAGGCGCCGGCCGAGCCCGCCGTGGCGCCGAGGGCCCCGGTCAGCAGGGAGCCGAACAGCTTGCGCCGCAGCACGGTCACGTCGTCGGTGATCAGCCTGCCGGCCAGGGGCGGCACCGGCAGTCCGTGCCGGACGAGCCGGGCCGGGCTGATCCGGATGTCGGCGAGGTCGCGGTAGACCAGCCGCAGCGGGGCGCCGGTGGGGGAGAGGACGACGAGGAGGTTCTGGCCGTGGGCCTCCAGGGCCACCCCCAGCTCCAACACCCGCAGGCACACCGACAGCGCGAGACGGGCGAAGTCCGCCCGCCAGGCCGCCGAGCGCGCCGGCGGGTACGAGGCCAGGGCCGCCACCGGCAGCACCCGCTCACCGGCGGCGACGTCCGCGTGGACCTCCGGAGGCTCCCGCAGCACGGCCGCCAGGTCCGGGGTGTGCGCGGTCGCCGCGCCCAGGGTGCGGGTGATGTGCAGCCGACCGTCGAGCCGCTCGCAGAGGTCCTGGGCGAAGGCGGACACGGCCGCCGCCGTCTCCACCGAGTAGACGGAGATGTCCCGTACGGAGGAGGTCAGCCGGGCGCTCAGCGCGGTCTTCACGTGCGGGCCGCCGTCGGCGGGCGCCAGCGTGCGCAGGGCCATCAGCGGGTGCGCCGCGAAACCGGGCCGCACCCGCTCGTGCCGCAGTACGTGCGCCGCCTGCCACGGGTGCACCGGGAGCAGGATGCGCCCCGCCTCCCGCAGCGGCTCCGGCCAGTCGCCGGTGACCAGGCACTTCTCAGCCGGTACGGCGACCAGGCCGAGCTCCACGACAGGCCGGTGCTCGGGGGCGTACGCCAGCTGCTCGGCCACCGAGAAGCCGGGCCGGGAACGACAGTTCGGGTGGTACGGATGGCCGTCGACGACCCGCTGCTCCCACTCCCACGTGGCCAGCGGCGCGCGATCCTCGTCGGCGGGAGGCTGTCCGGCCCGGGAGAGCGCCAGAGAGGCCGTACTGGCGTCGAGCTCGGCGGCGAACTCCTTCCCGTGCGCCACGCCCAGCGCCGTGACCAGGGCCGCGGCCTGCCCGTAGGCCCTGCCGTCGAGCAGCAGTTCGCTCACGTACGGCTCGGTCGCGTACGGATCCGGCAGCGGGCCCTCCAGCCGGGCGCCGCCCGCCAGCAGGAGCGCCAGGCCGTCCGGGCCGCGCTCCCGGCCCACGACCCACGGCAGCGGTTCGAAGGCCAGCGCCCGCCACAGCCGGGTCAGCACGGCCGCCCGGGCGCCGCTCAGCGCGGCGGTGTACCCGGCGCAGAGCCGGGGGCGCGCACCGGCCAGGTCGGCGGCGACGGCCTCTTCGGCCGGCGAGTGGGGAAAGTGCATGCTGGGCTCCGACATCGGAATATCGCTTTACGGGATGATCAAGTAATCATTGCGGATATCGACGATCACGACCGGTGGTTACGCCTGGCGAACCTCCGGCGCACCGGATGGACCGAATGGAACCAGTGGACCTCAACGCCGCCGCCGACGCGTACGCCGCCACCCCGCTCCTGAACTGCCTGCTGCGGGAGGCGGCCGATCCCGTCGAGCCCGCCGGGCCCGCCGAGGCGTACGGCGCAGGCACGGGGGTGGGCGTCGGCGTCCACCGGCTGCGCGGCAGCGGCCGGCTGCTCCGGGTGCGCGGCGGGCGCCGGCCGGTCCGCCCCGAGCTGCGGACGGCCGAGGGCTGGCGCCCGCTCAGCCACACCGAACTGGTCAAACTCGTCTCCGACGAACTGGGCCGCTTCACCGGCGTCTCCAACGACGAGCTCCCCGTCGAGATCACCGACAGCCGTGACGCCATCGCGGCGCTGCTGGCCGCCCGCGCCGGGACCGAGCCCGCGCAGGACCCGTACGTCCGCTCCGAGCAGTCCCTGGTGATGGGCCATCCGCACCACCCCGCCCCCAAGGCCCGCGGCGGGGCCCCGGCCGGGAGGTGGCTGCCGTACGCGCCGGAGGCCCACGCCCGCTTCCCGCTGGTCTTCCTCGGGCTGCGCGAGGACCAGGCCGTCCAGGAGGGCGGCCCGGCCGCCTCCGACGCGATCGACTCCCTGGCCGACGCGCTCGACGGACCGCGCGCCCCGGCCGGCTACCGGCTGCTGCCCGCGCACCCCTGGCAGCTCGACCTCGTGGGCGACCGGCCCGCCGTGCGCGAGGCCTTCGCCGACGGGCGGCTGCTGCGGCTCGGACAGAGCCGCCGGCCCGCCTGGCCCACCGCCTCGATCCGGACCCTGTACGTACCGGAACCGGCGGCCGACCTCTTCGTGAAGTTCAGCCTCGACGTCCGGATCACCAACGACGTGCGCCGGCTGTGGCGGCATGACCTGCTGAAACTGCGCCGCACCGACGCGGCCGTCGAAGCCGGTTTCGCCGCGCTGCGCCGAACGGGCTCGGCGGCGGCCTGGCTGGCCGACCGCGGCTACCGCACCGCCTCCTTCGCCTTCGAGGAGCTCGCCGTCCTGGTCCGCGACGGCCTGCACGCCCACACCGTGCCCGGGGCCACGCCGCTGCTGGCCGCCGCGCTCGCCGAGGGCCACGCCGGAAGCCCGCCGGCCGGGGCCGGCGACCCGGCCCGCTGGTGGCGGGCGTACCTGCGCCAGGTGGTGCCCCCCGTGCTGGAACTGTTCGCCCGCCACGGCGTCGTCCTGGAGGCCCACCTCCAGAACACCCTGGTCGCCGTCGACGCCGCGGGCATGCCCGTGCAGGCCCTCTTCCGCGACGCGGAAGGGGTGAAGCTGCTGCCGGACCTGCCGCGCGCGGACGCCTGGCAGCGCCTGGTCTACTGCCTGGTCGTCAACCACCTGGCGGAGATCGCGGGCGCCCTGGCCGCACGGTATCCGGACATCTCACCGCTCCTGTGGCCGGCCGTACGGGAGGAGTTCCGCCGCTACGACGCCACGCGCGGGCTCCCCGAGATCGCGGAGCTGCTCACCGCCCCCGCCCTGCCGGCCAAGACCAACCTGCTGCTGCGCTGGACGCGTGCCGACGGCGCGGACGCCCGCTACCTGCCCCTGCCCAACCCGCTGCGGGAGTAGGGCGACCCCGGCGGGCGGGCCGGCTGCGTACGGAACCGGCCAAGGTGGGCCGGGTTCCCGGATCCCCTCTCACCTAAAGGTATAGACCAATGCTACGTTGGTCGGGCAGACCGCGCAGTCCTTGACCACCCGTCAGAGGAGATTCCCAATGATGCTGTCAAGCCGCAGTGACGGGCTCTTGAGAGCCGTCTCATGCCGCTGTGGCGGCGGGGATCGGAGCGGTCGCTTCGA
>NZ_JBIAJH010000054.1:0-35103 GCF_042871845.1 Streptomyces sp. NPDC005533
GGGGGGGGGGGGGGGGGGGGGGGGGGGGGGGGGGCGGGGGGGGGGGGGGGGGGGGTGGGGGGGGGGGGGGGGGGGGGGGTGGTGCGCGGCCGCCCCCGCGCCCCCCCCGCGGGGGGGGGGGGGGGGGGGGGGGGGGCCCCCCCCCCCCCCCCCACCACGCCCGTCTAGAGGGTCCCGGTGAGGGCTTCCGGACGGATCGGCGTCTTGTTGATCTCAAGACCCGTCGCCTGCCGGATCGCCGCGATGACGGCCGGGGTGGACGAGAGGGTCGGGGCCTCGCCCATACCGCGGAGGCCGTACGGCGCCTTCGGGTCGGCGAGCTCCAGGACGTCGACCGGGATGGTCGGGGTGTCGAGGATGGTCGGGATCAGGTAGTCCGTGAAGGAGGGGTTGCGCACCTTCGCGGTCTTCGGGTCCACGATGATCTCTTCCATGATCGCCACGCCGAGACCCTGGGTGGTGCCACCCTGGATCTGGCCCACCACGGAAAGCATGTTGAGCGCCTTGCCGACGTCCTGCGCGGTCGCCAGCTCGACGACCTTGACGAGGCCGAGCTCGGTGTCCACCTCGACGACCGCGCGGTGCGCGGCGAAGGTGTACTGGACGTGGCCGTTGCCCTGGCCGGTCCTCAGGTCGAAGGCCTCGGTCGGCGCGTGCCGGAACTCGAGCTCGAGGTCGATGGCCTCGTCCTCGAGGATGTCGGCGATGTCCGCGAGGACCTCGCCGCCGTCGGTGACGACCTTGCCGCCTTCGAGCAGCAGCTCGGCGGTGGCCCACGCCGGGTGGTAGGAGCCGTTCTTGCGGCGGCCGATCTCCAGCAGGGCCTCGCGGACCGCCTCACAGGTGTTCTTCACGGCGCCACCGGTCATGTACGTCTGCCGCGAGGCGGACGTGGAACCGGCGGAGCCGACCTGCGTGTCGGCGGGGTGGATGGTCACCTGCGTGACACCCAGCTCCGTACGGGCGATCTGCGTGTGGACGGTGATGCCGCCCTGGCCGACCTCCGCCATGGCCGTGTGGACCATCGCGACGGGCTCGCCGTTGATGACCTCCAGGCGCACGCGGGCGGTGGAGTAGTCGTCGAAGCCCTCGGAGAAGCCGACGTTCTTGATCCCGACCGCGTAGCCGACGCCGCGGACGACGCCCTCGCCGTGCGTGGTGTTGGAGAGGCCACCGGGCAGCGCGCGGACGTCCGCGTTCTCGCCGGCGGACTCCCACTGGCGCTCCGGCGGCAGCGGGCGGGCCTTGACCCGGCGCAGCAGCTCGGCGACCGGCGCCGGGGCGTCCACGACCTGGCCGGTCGGCATGACCGTGCCCTGCTCCATGGCGTTGAGCTGGCGGAACTCGACCGGGTCCATGCCCAGCTTCGCCGCGAGCTTGTCCATCTGGGCCTCGTACGCGAAGCAGGCCTGGACGGCGCCGAAGCCGCGCATCGCGCCACAGGGCGGGTTGTTCGTGTAGAGCGCGATCGCCTCGATGTCCACGTCCTCCAGGACGTAGGGACCCACCGAGAGGGAGGAGGCGTTGCCCACGACCGCCGGGGAGGCCGACGCGTACGCGCCGCCGTCCAGGACGATCTTGCACTTCATGTGCGTGAGCTTGCCGTCCTTGGTGGCGCCGTGCTCGTAGTACAGCTTCGCGGGGTGGCGGTGCACGTGGCCGAAGAAGGACTCGAAGCGGTTGTAGACGATCTTGACCGGCTTGTTCGTGGCCAGGGCCAGGAGGCAGGCGTGGATCTGCATCGAGATGTCCTCGCGGCCACCGAAGGCACCGCCGACGCCCGAGAGCGTCATGCGGACCTTCTCCGGCGGCAGGCCGAGGACCGGGGCGATCTGCTGGAGGTCCGAGTGCAGCCACTGGGTGGCGACGTACAGCTCGACGCCGCCGTCCTCGGACGGCACGGCCAGACCGGACTCCGGGCCGAGGAAGGCCTGGTCCTGCATGCCGAAGGTGTACTCGCCCTCGACGATGACGTCGGCGCGCTTGCGGGCCTCTTCCACGTTGCCGCGGATGATCGGCTGGCGGTGCACGATGTTCGGGTGCGGGACGTGACCGATGTGGTGGTCGTCGCGGTTCTCGTGGATCAGCGGCGCGTCGGCGGCGAGGGCGGAGGCCTCGTCGGTGACGAGCGGCAGCTCGCGGTAGTCGATCTTGATCTTGGCGGCCGCGCGGCGGGCGGTCTCCGGGTGGTCGGCGGCCACGAGGGCAACCGGCTCACCGTGGTGACGTACCCGGCCGTTGGCGAGAACCGGGGTGTCCTGGATCTCGAGGCCGTAGTTCTTCATTTCGGCCGGCAGGTCGTCGTACGTCAGCACCGAGTAGACGCCGGGCATGGCGAGCGCCTCGGAGATGTCGATGGAGACGATCTCGGCGTGGGCGACGGTGCTGCGCAGGGTCTGGCCCCAGAGCATGTCCTCGTGCCACATGTCCGAGGAGTACGCGAACTCACCGGTGACCTTGAGGGTGCCGTCCGGGCGAAGAATCGATTCGCCGATGCCGCCCTTGTTGTGCTTCTGGGTGACGTTCGTCGGCGTGCCGGCGGGCGCGGTGCGGGTGTTCTGAGCCATGGTCAGACCGCCTCTCCCTGACGGGCGGCCGCGAGGCGGACCGCGTCGAGGATCTTCTCGTAGCCCGTGCAGCGGCAGAGGTTGCCGGACAGGGCCTCACGGATGTCCTGGTCGGACGGGGAGGAGTTCTCCTCCAGGAGCGCGTCCGCCTGGATGAGCAGACCCGGGGTGCAGAAACCGCACTGCACGGCGCCGGCGTCGATGAACGCCTGCTGGATGTTCGAGAGCTCCACGCCCTCGCCGGTCTGCGAGTCGCCCGGCTTGGCCTGCCACTGCTTGGCCGCGTCCAGGGACACGCCCTTGCTGCCGCAGCCGCCGCCGGTGCCGCAGGCACCGCCGTGGCCGTGCTCGTCGCGCTGCTTGGAGAACTCCGCCAGGCCCTCGACGGTCACGACGTCGCGACCCTCGACCTGGCCGGCGGCCACGAGGCAGGAACAGACCGGCACGCCGTCGAGACGGACGGTGCAGGAACCGCACTCGCCCTGCTCACAGGCGTTCTTCGAACCGGGCAGGCCCAGGCGCTCGCGCAGGACGTAGAGGAGGGACTCGCCCTCCCAGACGTCGTCGGCTTCCTGCTGACGGCCGTTGACAGTGAAATTGACGCGCATGATTACGCAGCCCCTTCAAGCGAGCGGCCGTTGCCGGTACCGCGGTACTGCTCCCAGGTCCAGACGAGCTGGCGGCGAGCCATGATGCCAACCGCGTGACGGCGGTACTTCGCCGTGCCGCGGACGTCGTCGATCGGGTTGGCCGCGCCGGAGGCGAGGTCACCGAACTGCTTGGCGATCGACGGGGTGATGACCTTGCCCGACTCCCAGAAACCGCCCTCTTCGAGCGCGGCGTTCAGGAACTCCTCGGCGGCCTTCGCCCGGATCGGGGTCGGGGCGGCCGAGCCGATGCCGGTGCGGACCGTGCGGGTCTCCGGGTGCAGCGCCAGACCGAACGCGCAGACCGCGATGACCATCGCGTTGCGGGAGCCGACCTTGGAGTACTGCTGGGGGCCGTCCGCCTTCTTCACGTGGACGGTCTTGATGAGCTCGTCGGCGGCGAGCGCGTTGCGCTTCACGCCGGTGTAGAACTCGTCGATCGGGATCAGGCGGGAGCCGCGTACGGACTCCACCTCGACCTCGGCACCCGCCGCGAGCAGCGCGGGGTGGGAGTCACCGGCCGGCGAGGCGCAACCGAGGTTGCCGCCGACACCGCCGCGGTTGCGGATCTGCGGGGACGCGACCGTGTGCGAGGCGAGCGCGAGACCCGGGAGCTCCGTCCGGAGGTTCTCCATGATCTGGGTGTACGGGACGGAGGCGCCCAGACGAACCACGTCCTCGCCGACCTCCCACTCCCGCAGGAGACCGATGCGGTTCAGGTCCAGGAGGTACTCCGGCCGACGGTGGTCGAAGTTGATCTCGACCATCACATCGGTGCCACCCGCAATCGGCACAGCTGTGGGGAACTCGGCCTTAGCGGCGAGCGCCTCCTCCCAGCTGGCGGGGCGAAGGAAGTCCATGTGCGGCTCTCTTCTTCTTCATCGTGTCGTTCACTTCAAGCCAGGAGGCCTACGGCCCTCGACTGGTCGTTCACGTGCTGTTAACGCGGTGTGGACTCAGTACACCGGCCCCCCGTCCCCCGGGTGCAGTCACCGAAACCATGAAGGAGTTGGCTGACGGCCTCCCTCGTCTTGTAGATTCGTATGAAAGGCAGGATGCGACGACCTGCCCGATTTCCAACGGCAACATTCGAGACAGATCGGCGGCGACACCATGCGGCTGCGCGCACTGCTGGAAACCGAGGCGCTGGGGCTGCGGCTGCTCGGCGGCGAGGAAGAACTCGACCGGACGGTCCGCGGGGTCATGACGACCGACCTGCGTGATCCCAGCCGGTACCTCTCGGGGGGTGAACTCGTCCTCACTGGCCTGGCATGGAGACGAAATTCAGCCGACTCCGAGCCGTTCGTACGAATCCTCGCGAGCGCCGGCGTCGCCGGGCTCGCGGCGGGCGAGGCGGAGCTGGGCGCGATCCCCGATGATCTCGTTTCGGCCTGCGTGCGCAACCGGCTGCCGCTGTTCGCCGTGAACGAGGACGTTGCATTCGCCACCATCACCGAGTACGTCGTACGGCAGGTTTCGGGCGAGCGGGCCGGTGATCTCGCGGCCGTCGTGGACCGCCACCGCCGCCTCATGACCTCGGGGCCGGCCGGCGGCGGCCCCGACGTGGTGCTGGATCTGCTCACCACCGACCTCGATCTCCGGGCCTGGGTGCTGTCCCCCACGGGCCGGCAGATCGCCGGGGCGGGCGAGCCGCTGGCGCCGGGCGTGTGCGCAGCACTGGCGAGCGAGCACCTCGCGGCGGTCCGGACGGGCCGCAGGGGACCGCACCGGATCTCCATCCAGGGTATTACCTACTCGCTCTTCCCGATCAGGGGACACGGGCGCGGCGCGGCTGGTCCGGGGGCCCGGGACCTGCGCGAGACCGTGCTGTCGGACTGGCTGCTGGCCGTCGAGGCGGACGCCGGCGACTGGCCCGCCGAGCGCCTGGACCTGCTCCAGGGAGTGACCCAGCTGATCGCCGTGGAACGGGACCGGCGCGACGCGGCGCGCACGGTGCGCCGCCGCCTCGCACAGGAAGTGCTGGAACTCGTCCAGACGGGTGCCGCGCCCGCCGAGATCGCCGCCCGTCTGCGGGTGGCGGCCCCGGTGCTGCTGCCCGGGCTGGGCGCCGCCCCGCACTGGCAGGTCGTCGTGGCCCGGGTGGACTGGGAGAGCGGGGACATCCCCGGCGGCCCGGTGGCCCAGTCGCTGCTGGAGGAGATCCTCGTCGACCCGTCCGTCTCGGGGCCGGAGCCCTCGGACCGGATCGCGGTGGCGCATGCGGGTGATGAGGCCATCGCCCTCGTGCCGCTGCCCTCGCTGTCCGGGGACGCCGGCGAGGACAAGGGCCCGGACTCCGCCCTGCACGCCGACGAGCTCCTCGCGGCCGTACGGGACCCCCTGGCGGCCGGTCTGGCCGACGACGGGCGGATCACGCTGGGCGTCAGCGCGGCCGTGCACTCCGCCGAGGGGCTGCGCGGGGCGCTGGAGGAGGCCCGGCACGCCCGCCGGGTGGCGGCGGCGCGCCCGGGCCGGGTCTGCGCGGCCGGCCACCACGAGCTGGCCTCGCACGTGCTGCTGCTGCCGTTCGTGCCGGACGACGTGCGCCGCGCCTTCACGGCCCGGCTGCTGGACCCGCTGCGGGACTACGACCGGCGCCACCGCGCGGAGCTGATCCCGACCCTGGAGGCCTTCCTGGACTGCGACGGTTCGTGGACCCGGTGCGCGACACGGCTGCACCTCCACGTCAACACGTTGCGCTACCGGGTCGGGCGAATCGAGCAGTTGACGGGGCGGGACCTGTCCCGGCTGGAGGACAAGCTCGACTTCTTCCTCGCACTGCGCATGAGCTGAGGAGATCCGCCCACGGCCGGAGGGGTCCGGCCGCGGGGCGGCTGATGATCCGTCCGGACTTTGTGAAAGAGTTCACCCGACCCCTTGGCCGATGCCGCCGATCCGTGCTCTCATTTCGCCCCAGGGCTCAACGATGTGCTGCTTGGTTGCTTTGGGGAGGGCAATGTGGCGGATACCGCCATGTCGGGTGCCGGAACAACCGGAGGGGACGACCCCCTCCAGCGGGCGATATGGCGGCTGCGCTCGCGCGGCTGTTGGACCGACGCGGCCGCGCTGCTGACGCCGCACCTCGCGGACGCGGGTGCCGCGGTCCAGCGCACCGCGCTGCTGGTCGAGCGGTGCCTGTTCACCGGTCAGGGGTGGGCCGAGGCCGAGGACGCGCTGCGGGTCGCCGAGGCGGTGGCACAGGACGACGACCACCGGGGCGCGGCCGCGTGCGAGCGGGGCCAGCTGGCCTACGCGGCCACCGTGCTCGGCGTGCGCGACCGGGCCGACGAGGCCCGTTCGGCGCTGGGCCGGGCGGCGGCCCTGCTGTCGCCGGAGTCCCGGACGCGCCCGCTGCTGGACTTCCGGCGCGGGCTGGTCGCCGAGCACCTGGCGGACGCCCCGCAGTCGGCCCGGCCGGCGTACCACCGGGCGCACGCGGGCGCGGAGGCGCACGGGGACACGCTGCTGCTGTCGTTCACGTGGCGGCACCTGGCCGCGCTCTCCTTGCGGGACGGCGAGGTGGCCGAGGCCCGCAAGGGCTTCGCGGAGTCCCTCCGCATCCGGGAGGACCTGGGCTTCCTGATCGGCACGGCTCCGGCGCTGGCCGCGCTGGCCGAGGCCGAGCCGGAACCGGAGGCCACCCGGCTGCGCGCGGAGGCCCGCCGCCTGTTCCACCTCCTGGGCGGTATCCCCACCTGGCTGGCGGACCAACTGCACCCCGCCCCGGCCCCTTCGCCCGCGGCGTAGCCCCGGCAGCCGCTGCGGCCTTCCCGGCACGGGGGTCCGGGGGCCGCGGTCAGGAGCCGGCGAAGTGCTCGCGGACCAGGGACTCGACCACCGGGAGGTCCCGCGCGATCAGCGCTTCCAGCAGCGCCGAGTGCTCCGCCGCGTCGGCGACGAGGTCCGCCCGCCGAATCCGCGGAGCGCCCGGCAGGGGCCACTGCGCCCGCCGGTGGAGTTCCTCGGCCACCTGCACCAACTGGGCGTTGCCCGCCAGCCTCAGCACCGCCCGGTGGAAGGCCCGGTCCGCCTCCGCGTAGCCCGGCAGGTCGCCCGCCGCGGCCGCCTCCGCCGTGGCGGCGGCCTCGGGGCGCAGGGCCTCCCAGGCGTCCGCCGGCGCCGTACGGGCCAGCCGGAGCATGACGGGGACTTCGAGGAGCGCCCGTACCTCGGCCAGCTCGGCCAGTTCCCGGGGGGTGCGCGACAGGACGCGGAAGCCGCGGTTCGGCAGGCATTCCACCGCTCCCTCGACCGCCAGCTGCTGCATCGCCTCGCGCACGGGGGTCGCGGAGACCCCGAAGCGCTCGCCGAGGGCGGGGCCGGAGTAGATCTCCCCGGGCGCCAGCTCGCCCTCGATCAGGGCCGCGCGCAGGGCGTCGAGGATCTGCCCGCGCACCGAATGGCGCAACACCTTGCGTGGTTTCTGTGCGGGTACCCGGGCTCGGGCCGTGTCGTGCACTCGGTCCTCCTCCGGATCGCGACCTGACCTGAGGATACGGCCTGATCGACATCGAGTAAGGTAAGGCTAACCTGCTAACGATCGTGCGATTCGGTGGTTCACCCATGGCCGTCACTGTCGTGACCCCTGCCCTGCACGCCCCCATCGCCCCGGACGGCTCTCCGGTGGCGGATGCGTACGCGCGCCTGGCCGAGGTCTACGGCGGCCTGCGGGTCGACGAGCGGGCCGCGCACGAGCCCGTCCCCCGCGGTGCGGGATGGGTCGGCGCGGACGAGCTCGCGGCCGGCGGACCGGCCCTGGACGCCTTCCTGGCCTGGGACGAGGCCCAGGTCCTCGAGGACTACGGGACCCGGGCCCGCCCCGACGTGATCGCGGGCTTCGGGCTGCACCGGTACGCGTGGCCGGCCTGCCTGCTGATCACGCTGCCGTGGTTCCTGCACCGGCGGGTGCCGGACCTCCCGGCCGGCGCGGTGGCCTTCCACCGGACCCTCGGCCGCATGTCCGTGCGCGTCGAGGACTTCGCGTGCCTGCCGGACGACCCGGCGGCCGGCCTCCCGGGGGCCCGTGTCGTGCCCGACGAGGAGGCGCTGCGGGAGGAGGTGCGGGCTGCGGTGGCCCGGCACCTCGAACCGCTGCTGGAAGGTTTCGGCCCGCGCATGCGGCGCGGCCGCCGCGCCCTGTGGGGCATGGTGACCGACGAGGTCGTCGAGGGCCTCTGGTACGTCGGCGAACTGCTCGGCGAGGAGCGCCGGGCCACGGCCGAGCTGGCGGCGCTGCTGCCCGGCTCGACCGCCCCGTACACCGGGGGCGCGGGGTTCCGTACGCTCACGGGTCCCGACGGCCGCGCGCTGCGGACCCGGGACCGGGCCGGCTGCTGCTTCTTCTACACGATCCGACCCGAGGACACCTGCGTCACCTGCCCCCGGACCTGCGACGCGGACCGCGTCGCCCGACTCGCGGCCGCCACCGCCGACTACTGAGCGTGATCTCGTCGCTAACCCACCCGTAGGGGTGGCCGTAATCGAACTCAACCCCGCCTGCGCGGGCACCAGTTCGAGTCACAACACCCTATCCGGCGGGCCGCGCCCCCCGATGGCGTCCACTTGCCCCGAAACCCGCGTGCACGGCTCACCGGCTACGCCACTATGGCGCCCGGAAAGCCGCACAGCCGCATAGCCGCATACGCGAGGCAAGGGACATCCGCATGAGACTGACCGACATATCGCTGGACTGGCTGCTGCCCGGCAGCCTGCTGATCCTGGGCGTGCTTGCGGCAGTTGCGGTGCTGGCCCGTGGCAAGCGCGAGAGCGAGAAGGCCGCGGCCGACGACAGCTGGGAGCGCAGCGAGGAACGGCGGCGGCGCAAGGAGGCCGTCTACGGCACCGCCTCGTACGTCCTGCTCTTCTGCTGCGCGGCCGTCGCCGCCGCGCTGTCCTTCCACGGACTGGTCGGCTTCGGCCGGCAGAACCTCAACCTCTCCGGGGGCTGGGAGTACCTGGTCCCCTTCGGTCTCGACGGCGCCGCCATGTTCTGCTCGGTGCTCGCCGTCCGCGAGGCCAGCCACGGCGACGCGGCCCTCGGTTCGCGCATGCTGGTCTGGCTGTTCGCGGGCGCGGCCGCCTGGTTCAACTGGGTGCACGCCCCGCGCGGCATGGGCCACGACGGGGCCCCGCAGTTCTTCGCCGGGATGTCGCTCTCGGCAGCCGTGCTCTTCGACCGCGCCCTCAAGCAGACCCGCCGGGCCGCGCTGCGCGAACAGGGCCTGATCCCGCGGCCGTTGCCGCAGATCCGGATGGTGCGCTGGCTGCGGGCGCCCCGGGAGACCTTCGGCGCCTGGTCGCTCATGCTGCTGGAGGGGGTGCGCACCCTCGACGAGGCGGTGGACGAGGTGCGCGAGGACAAGAAGGAGAAGGAGCAGGACCGGCACCGCCGGCGCGAGCAGCACCGCCTGGACCGCGCGCACATCAGGGCGCTCGGCCGCCAGCACCGGGCCTTCGGCCGCGCCCGCGGCGGTCGCCAGGTCGAGCTGCCCGAACTGACCCAGGGAGCGGGCTCCGCGCCGGTCGGCGCGGAGCCGGCCATACCGGAAACAGGACAACTGCCCCCGCGCCGCCGGCCCTCCCTGCAGGCCGTGAACGGAACCGAACCCCTTGACGTGACCGGCACCCGGACGGTGGACCTCACCGCCGAGGACGACACCCAGACCATTCCCCGGCTGGACTCGCTGGAGCGCAAACTGAAGGACCTGGAGCAGCAGTTCGGCTGACCGGTCCCGATCGGGGAAGACCCCGGAGGGCCCGCCTGCTCAGGCGGGCCCTCCGGCGTACGGCGCGTCGTCGCGCCCGTCGAGCTCGAACCACACCACCTTGCCGCTGCCCAGGGCCAGCGCGTCCACGCCCCAGTCGTCGGCGAGCGCCTGCACCAGCACGAGTCCCCGGCCGTGCGTACCGTCGTCGGCGGTCGGTACGTACGGCCGGGGTCGGCGTGCGGTGTAGTCCCGGACCTCCACCCGTAAGCGTGTGGCGTCGAGGCTGGCGGACACCTCGGCGCCGCGGTCGGTGTGGACGAGGGCGTTGGTGACGAGCTCGGTGATCAGCAGCTCGGCCACTTCGGCGGTATCCGTCCGGCACCGGTGACGCATCAACTCCCGCAGGGCCTTGCGGACTTCTCCCACCGCTTTCAGGTCGGCCCGGCGCACGCTCCGGCTGATCCGCAGCGCGTCCAACGCTCCCCCGTCCTCACCGGCGGACGGTTCACGCGGCACCGGCCTCCCTCTCGGCCACATCTTCCCGGTCTTCGCCCCCACCCGCACGGCGATGTCCCTCCCCGCGTCCATGCTCTCGAACAGGTCTACGGGATGCATGCCCCCCGGGGGGTTCCGCACTCCTGCGGGCTTACGGGCGGGGCACGTTGCGGAGGTTGGATCGAGCCATCTGGATCATGCGGCCCACCCCGCCGTCCAGCACGATCTTGCTGGCGGACAGTCCGAATCCGGTCACCATCTCGGCACTGATCCTTGGCGGAATCGACAGGGCGTTGGGGTCCGTCACCACATCGACCAGAGCGGGCCCCTTGTGCCGGAAAGCGTCCTTCAGAGCCCCTGTGAGCTGCTTGGGCTTCTCCACGCGGACCCCGTACGCACCCGCCGCACGGGCGATCGCGGCGAAGTCGGGGTTCTTGTTGGTCGTCCCGTAGGAGGGCAGGCCGGAAACCATCATCTCCAACTCGACCATTCCGAGAGATGAGTTGTTGAAGAGGACCACTTTGACGGGGAGGTCGTACTGCACCAGGGTGAGGAAATCTCCCATCAGCATCGAGAAACCGCCGTCACCCGACATCGACACCACTTGACGGCCCCGGTCGGTGAACTGTGCGCCGATGGCCTGCGGGAGGGCGTTGGCCATGGAGCCGTGACTGAAGGAGCCGATGATGCGGCGTTTGCCGTTCGGGGAAAGATAGCGCGCCGCCCACACGTTGCACATGCCGGTGTCGACGGTGAAGACGGCGTCCTCGTCGGCCAGTTCGTCGAGCACCGCGGCGACGTACTCGGGATGGATCGGGGTGTGCTTCTCGACCTTGCGCGTGTAGGCCTTCACCACCCCTTCCAGGGCGTCGGCGTGCTTCTTGAGCATCCGGTCCAGGAAGCGGCGGTCCGTCTTGGCCTTCACCCTCGTGTTCAGCGCGCGCAGGGTCTCCCGTACGTCACCCCAGACGGCGAGGTCCAACTGGGAGCGACGGCCGAGGTGTTCGGGCCGGATGTCCACCTGGACGATCTTCACGTCGTCGGGGAGGAAGGCGTTGTACGGGAAGTCCGTGCCGAGCAGGATCAGCAGGTCGCACTCGTGGGTGGCCTCGTAGGCCGCGCCGTAGCCCAGCAGCCCGCTCATGCCGACGTCGTAGGGGTTCTCGTACTGGATCCACTCCTTGCCGCGCAGGGCGTGCCCCACGGGTGCCTTGACCCGGCCGGCGAACTCCATCACCTCGGCGTGCGCCCCGGCCGTACCGCTGCCGCAGAAGAGCGTGACCTTGTCCGCCTCGTCGACGAGGCGCACCAGCTTCTCGATCTCGCCGTCGCCGGGCCGCACCGTGGGGCGGGCCGTGACGAGCGCGTGCTCCACCGCCTTCTCCGGGGCGGGCAGGGCGGCGATGTCCCCGGGCAGCGCGACCACGCTGACCCCGCTGCGGCCGACGGCGTGCTGCACGGCGGTCTGGAGCAGCCGGGGCATCTGCGCCGGATTGGAGATCAGCTCGCTGTAGTGGCTGCACTCGCGGAAGAGCTGGTCGGGGTGGGTCTCCTGGAAGTAGCCGAGACCGATCTCGCCGGAGGGGATGTGCGAGGCGAGCGCGAGGACCGGCGCCATCGAACGCTGCGCGTCGTACAGCCCGTTGATCAGGTGCAGGTTGCCCGGGCCGCAGGAGCCCGCGCAGGCGGCGAGGCGGCCGGTGATCTGGGCCTCTGCGCCCGCCGCGAAGGCGGCCGTCTCCTCGTGGCGCACCTGGATCCAGTCGATGTCACCTGTCCGGCGGATCGCGTCGACCACCGGATTGAGGCTGTCGCCCACGACTCCGTACATCCGCCGCACGCCGGCGCGCACGAGGATGTCGACGAACTGCTCCGCCACGTTCTGCTTGGCCATGAGGGGGGCACCCTTCCCGGTCTCCGGTCCGGTCTCTCCGACACGGGTGCCTCCCATCCAGCCACGTGTGCGCCGGTTACGCCTCCCAGACTGCGGCAGCCGTGCGGTCGTCGGCGTAGCCCTTGAGGCGCAGCTGGACGTCCGCGAGGAAGGCGGCCAAGCCGGGCGGCTCCGCCTCGCTCCAGCGCGCGCCGAGCTCCGCCGTGAGGGCGGCCTCCTCCCGCATCGGCTCCGCCAGGCCGCCGGAGCACAGCAGCAGGGTGTCACCGGGCCGGGCTACGGCCGCGCGGAACCGGAACGCGGCCTCGGCCTCGTCGTCGGGTCCGGCGGCTCCCCGGGCTCCGGGCGGACCCGCGGGTTCCAGGTCCTGCCACTGACCCGAACGGAGGCGGAAGAGCCCGCCCGCGCCGGAGCCGAAGCACACCCGGGTGCGGCAATCGGGGTCCACCGGGAGCAGCAGCCCGCGCAGCCCGGCGGTGTACGCCGCCTCGTCGAGCCCCAGCTCGGCGGCGCGGGCCCGCAGCCGGCCGTAGCCCCGGTCGGTGAGCCGCTGGAGGCCCGAGCGCAGGGCGTCGCGGCGCCCGGCGCGGATGTCCTCGGCCAGCCGGCTCTGGCTCCGCCCGACGGCCGCCGCGACCGTGCGGCACAGCTCGGCGGCGGCCGCCGCGGCCCCGGGCGCGGCCCGGTCCCCGCCGGCCAGTGCCACCAGGACCAGGGCGTCATCGCCGCTGCCGAAGCGGGCGGTGAGCAGGAAGTCCCGGCGCACCTCGCCGCGGAAGCGGGCGGAGTCCCCGCGCAGGGAGGCGGCGCGCAGGGTGTAGGTGCCGTACCGGGCCCCCTCCAGCACGGTGTCCGGGGTCAGCGCGTCGAGGGCGGCCGGGTCGGCGGGCGGGAGCGCGCCCGGTTCGGCGGCGTAGGTGGGCGCGCGGTCACCGAGGTGGTGCACGGCGGGCCGCCGCTGCGCGGGGTCGTCCGTCGGGGGTTCGGGCGCGGGCGGGGGCGGGGGCGTGGGCACCTCCCGGGTCCGGTCCTCGGGGCGCGGCGCGTGCGACCGCACCCGAACCGGCAGCTCCGCCCCGGACACCGGCGGCACGTCGACACCCCCGAGCGCGTACCCGGTGGCCCCACCCGCACGCGGATCCCGCGGGGCGGCGCCCCCCGGCGGTGACGTGTCCGGCGCCGGGCCCGCGGGCGCGGACGGCGGACCCGGGACGGCGGACCCGGCCGAGGACGGGGCCTGCGTGGGCGGGGCCGGGGGCGACGGCGGGGCCGAGGCCGGGGGCGGGCTCGGAGGCGAGGCGGGGACCGAGGTCGGAGCCATGGGCGGGCCGGGGACCGGCGGCGGCGTGGGGGCCGGAGGCGGGAACGGGGCCGCCGGCGGGGCCGAGGGCGTGGGCGGGGCCGGAACCCCGGGCGGTGCGGAGGCCGTCGGCGGCGCGGGGGCCGAAGGGGGGAACTGCGCCGCCGGCGGGGCCTGCGCCGCGGGTGGTGCGGAGGCCGTCGGCGGGGATTGAGCCGATGGAGGGGCCGGGAAGGGGGAGGCCGGAGCCGTGGGTGGGGCCGGGGGCGCGGGCTGGGGCGGCGGCACGGGGGCCGTCGGCGGCGTGTGCTGCTCGCCGCGCGCGGGGCCCTGGGCCGGGCGGGGGCCCGGGAGGAGCGGCGGGGGTGGGGGCGGGGCGTGGCGCTCGCGGGGCGACGGCACGTCCGGCGCGGGCGGCGGTCCCTGGGCCGGGCGCGGGCCCGGGAGCAGCGGCTGGGTCCGTCCCGGGCCGCCGGCTCCGTCGTCCCGCACCGGCGCCGGCACCGGCGGCCGGGCGGGCAGGCCCGCGTCCGCTTCCGGCCGTGCGCCCGGCAGCGGTTCCCGGTCCGGCGGTGCCGGGTCCGTCGTCACTCCGGCCGCCGAGCGGAACCGGTGGTCCAGGGTGTCCCCCGGGTCGGCTTCCGGCCCCGCGTCCGGGTCCTCGTAGAGCTTCTGCCACCAGTCGTCCGCGCCCTGCTGACTCATGCCCTCATTCTCGGCCTCCCGCACGGGCGGAAAACGCCGAACGCACGAAAAGGGTCCACCGGGCCGCCGCCCGGTGGACCGTTTCCGCCCTGCCCGTACGGCCTAGCGCACCTCGTACGCCCGCGCGACCGTCTGGGTGACCGTCGCGCCCTTCGCGTCGGTGAGTTCGACCGTCAGGGACACCGGCTTGCCGGAGGCTCCGGCGTGGTCCACGACCGCGGTCCACCGGCCGCCCCGCTCGGTCACCTTCGCCTGCGTCCAGTTCTCGCCGTCGTAGGAGTACGACAGCTTCGCCGACTTCAACGCACCGGGGACGTAACCGGCGTGCCCGGTGACGCCGAGCCCGATGCTCTGGCCGTTCGCCGCGGCGACCGTCTTCAGCCCGTCCAGCGGGGCCGCGTACCGCGGGAAGAGGACCGGCAGGCCCTGCGAGTACGCCGACGCGTCCAGCTTCGAGGTGAAGCCCCAGGTCGTGCGGACCCAGGTGGAGCGCCGCCAGACACGGGCCGGCGCGCCGATCTTCTCGATGCTCTGGGTCAGTTCGTAGCGGCTCTCCTCGGCCGGGACCTCGAAGACGCCGAACGGGTACCAACTGTCGCCGATGACCTCGCCGTTGCGCTTGAGCTGGAGTGCGCCGACGTCACCGAAGGAGCCCGGCTGCGCGGCGTGGCCGCTGTCGCCCCACATGGCGGGGGCGAAGCCGATCAGGTTGCCCTGCCGCTCGGCGGCGAGGGTCTCCTTGCCGGCGGGGTCGCGGGGCGCGACCGGCCCGGTGATCCCGTCGTACCACGCCGCCTCGGTCTTGCGGCCCTTGGCGTAGGTGTGCTGCTCGCCGACCATGAACTCGCCCCAGGGGAAGCTGCTGGAGAGCAGCTGGTCCCAGGCAGTGTCCCCGGGCGAGTAGTACTCGGTGCGCGTGCCGGGCGCCGCGACGGTCTCCGTCCCGCCGAAGTAGACCGCGCTGCCGATCGGCCGGTAGGCGCCGGCCACGTCGATGAAGTCGGCCGCCACGCCCATGGAGTGGTACGTGGAATCGACCCGGCCGAGGTCGCGGTCGCGCACCCGGTACGAGCGGCCCCCCTTGACCTCACCCGTTTCGGGGAAGGCGAGGGAGTAGGCGTACGGGCTCTTCGCCGTGGCCTTCCACGACAGCGTGACCTTGCCCGCCTTCAGCCCGGCCAGGAGCGCCTGCCCTTCGGCGGCCTCGACGGCCAGGGTGGGCAGTGCGCCGCCCGCGTATCCGGTGAAGGCGACCCAGCGGCCCGGGGCCTCGCGGTGGGCGAGCACCGCCTTGGCGCCGGCGGCCTTGGCGTTCTGCGCGACCTCGTACAGGGCGCCGTCCACTGCCTTCACCAGGACGACCGCGTCCTTGGCACCGGCGGCGGCGAGCTCCTCGGGGGTGCCGGAGCCTGCGTCGACCAGCGGGGCGCTGCCGGTGCCGTCGAGGTTGTCGCTGCCGGTGGAGGCGGTGATCGGGTGCAGGACCGGTCCGCCGACGGCCCTCAGCTCGGAGATCAGCGGCGCGGCCGCCCGCCAGTAGCTGCCGAACTCGAAGTCGCCGTCCTTGGCGCGGCCTTCGACGGAGGCGTAGAAGCCGCGGATGGTCCGGCCGCCGGCCGCGGTGCCCGCGTGCAGCCATGCATCACGACCCCAGCTGCGGGCGAAGCCGAGGGTGGTGTTGCGGGCCTCGACCGGCTGGTCGGCCGCGATGGCCAGGCGCCCGGCCTTGCGGGCGTCGAGCACGATCGTGGTGTCCTTCCTCAGCTCGACCTGGGGGCGGCCGAGGTAGGTGAGGGAGTCGATCAGTTCGGCGCCCTCCCCCGCGTCCGGGGTGCCGACGTAGGCGGAGAGGAAGTAGGCGCCCGGGCGCACCCGGTAGACCTGGTCCGCGGAGCCGTCGTTGAAGCGGCGCTCACCGCTCGCGTCGTCGGTGCCGATGACGTCCAGTGAGGAGGGGCCGGCGGCGGGCTTGCCCGCGCGGTCGAGGAGCTTGACGCGCAGGGTCACCGTCTCGGGCTCCAGGTAGAGCGAGAAGGGGGTGGAGACGCGGACGGCGTTCGCGGTGGCGACGACGCGGCCGGTGACGTCCCCGTACTGGGAGCGCTCCAGCTTCGCGGCCGGGTCGAGGACGAGGGGCACCGTGACGGTGGCTCCGGCCGGGACGGTGACGGTGCGCTCGTCGAGGCGGGCGATCCGGCCGCGGACGGTGGAGCCGTCGTTGCCGGTGACCTTCTCGACGGCGAGGTCCAGCGTGACGGGGTTCGTGCCGAGGTTGGTGTACGGGACCTCGACGGTGGTGCGGTCGCTGCGGTCCTGCGGCCAGTTGTAGGCGCCGCCCTGGACGGCGGGGGCGCTGGTGACGGTGGTGTCGATCGCGGCCTTGACGTCGAGGCGGCCGCCGCCGGTCTCCCGTACGTCGCCGGGGACCTCGGTGTTCGCGGATCCGACGAGGGCGGCCTTGATCTGCTGCCCGGTCCATTCGGGGTGGCGCTGTCTGACGATGGCGGCGGCGCCCGCGACGTGCGGGGTGGCCATCGAGGTGCCGGACATGGACTGGTAGGCGTACACGCCGCGGCCGCCCGCGGCGGCGGCCGAGATCCCGACGCCGGGGGCGGCGATCTCGGGTTTGAGGGTGTGCCGGAGACCGGCCGGGCCGCGGCTGGAGAACGTGGCCGTGGTGTCGTCGCGGTCCACGGCTCCGACGGTCAGCACGCTCGCCGCGCAACCGGGCGAGGAGACGGTGTTGTTGCCGGGGCCGGCGTTGCCGGCGGCGATCACGAACAGCGGGCCCTGCCGGGAGAGCCGTTCGGCGGCCTCGGCGAGGGGGTCGTCGCAGGCGGTCCGGGAGGGGTCGCCGAGGCTCATGGAGACCACGTCGGCCTTGGACTCGACGGCCCACTCCATGCCCGCGATGATCCACGAGTCGAGGCCGTAGCCCGCGTCGTCGAGGACCTTCCCGCTGAGCAGTTCGGCGCCGGGAGCCACGCCCTTCTTGGCGCCGCCGCTCTCGGCTCCGGAGCCTCCGACGGTGGAGAGGGTGTGGGTGCCGTGGCCCTGGCGGTCGGCGTCGGTGTCGGAGTCGGTGAAGTTCCTCGACGCGCCGACGCGGCCCTTGAGGTCGGGGTGTTCCAGGTCGGTGCCGGTGTCGAGGACGGCCACCTTGGCGCCCTTGCCGTCGTATCCGGCGGCCCAGGCGGCGGTGGCGGCCACCTGCTTCGTCGAGCGCTCCAGGTTCGCCCGGACCCTGCCGTCCAGCCACAGCTTCTTCAGCCCGCCCGACACGGAGCGCGCGCGGGCGTCCGTACCGGTGACGTCGGCCCAGAAGGCGGCGGCCCGCTCCTTGTCGGCGGCGAGCGCGACGGCCCCGATGGAGCCGAGGACGAGCGAGCGGTCCGCGCCGCGGGGGGCGGGCGGGGCACTGCGCGCCACGTTCACGGAGCCGTCGTAGACCGCGATGAGCGGGAGCTTCTTGGTGTGCGCGTCGTCGTAGCCCTGCCGGACGAGGCCGGTGACGTTGAAGAGCTCGTGGTCGACCCGGCCCGCGGCGAGCGCCTTGACCGCGCCCTCGGGGTACACGTACAGGTCCTTGCCGGACTGCTTCGTCTGCACGAGCGGCTGTGAGCCGTCCGCGCGGGGCATCGCGGTGGCGGCCGTGCGGCCGGCCGCGTCGGTGGAGACCAGGATCCGGTCACCCGTGACGAGGGTGACGGTGACGGGGGCCGTGGGCTGCTTTCCGGCCGCCTCGCTCCCGACGAGTGGTCTCTGTCCCGCTCCGGGCGCTCCGTCGGTCGGCTGCGCCGTCGACGGGCCGACGGCGGTGACGGCGAGCGCGGCCGCGGTGGCCGCCCCGAGTGCCGTACGCGATATCGGGCGCATCGCTCTCCCCAGGTGAATTCCGGCCAACTGCTGCATTGCACGGCAAAGCTGCCGCGCAAATGGCTTCTGGCCGGCGGATGTTGGTGCTGCGGTGGCGCCACCTTGGCAGAGGGGCGGGGGGTGCGGCGATGATGTCCGCGGCGGGTTTGCGCCGTGGCCGCTTCCCGCCAGGCGCTGTGTCGAAAGGTGGTGGACGGGTTGCTGGGTGCCCTAGGTCTCGACGAGGGCCAGGAGTCGGCGTACCGGGTGCTGGTGGCGCTGGGTGCGGCGGAGGTGCCCGACCTCGCGCACCGGCTGACGCTGCCGGTGCCGCAGACCGAACGGGCCCTGCGCCACCTGGAGCGGCACGGGCTCGCGGCGCAGTCCTCGGCCCGGCCGGGACGCTGGGTGGCGGCGCCGCCCGGGGTGGCGCTCGGGGCCCTGCTGACCCAGCAGCGGCACGAGCTGGAGCAGGCGGAGCTGGCGGCGGCGCTGCTGGCGGAGGAGTACCGGGCGGAGGCGGCCGAGCCGGCGGTGCACGACCTCGTGGAGGTGGTGCAGGGCGCGAGCGCGGTGGCGCACCGCTTCCACCAGCTCCAGCTGGGGGCCGAGAAGGAGGTGTGCGCGCTGGTCACCGGCCGGCCGCAGGTGGTGACGGGGACGGACAACGAGGCGGAGGACCGGGCCTCGGTCCGCGGGGTCGACTACCGGGTGGTGATCGAGCGGGAGGTGCTGACCCTGCCGAGCGGGATCCGGGAGGCCTCCACGGCGCTGGCCCGCGGCGAGCAGGTCCGGGTGACGGGGCAGGTCCCGACGAAGCTGGTGATCGCGGACCGGACGCTCGCGATGGTTCCGCTGACGGCGCGCGGCGCGGAGCCGGCGGCGCTGGTGGTGCACGCGTCTGGGCTGCTGGAATCCCTCACGGGCCTGTTCGAGGCGGTGTGGCGGGAGTCGCTGCCGTTGCGGCTGGGGGCGGCCGGCTCGGCGGAGGAGTCCGACGGCTGCCCGGACTCCACGGACCTGGAGATCCTGTCCCTCCTCCTGGCGGGCATGACGGACGCGAGCGTGGCGAAACACCTGGAGCTGGGCCTGCGGACGGTGCAGCGACGGGTCAAGGGCCTGATGGAGCTGTCCGGGGTGACGACACGGCTGCAGCTGGGCTGGCACGCGTACGAGCGGGGCTGGGTGGCCCGATAGGCGCTGGTCGGTCAGGCTGGGCAGATGGATCTGCCTCAGCTGCTCCTGGTGGGGCTGGTACTGCTGCTCGGGGTGCTGGGGGTGCTGGTCCCGGGCGTGCCGGGCACCTGGCTGGTGTGGGCGGGGCTGCTGTGGTGGGCGCTGCACGTGCGGTCGGCGCTGGCGTGGTCACTGCTCGTCTCGGCGACGGCCCTGCTGCTGGTGGTCCAGGTGGTGGAGTGGCAGCTGCCGCCGCGGCGGGTGCGCGGGCTGGGGGTCACCCCCCGGATGACGGTGTTCGCGGGGGCCGGCGCGGTACTGGGCTTCGTCCTGATCCCCGTACTGGGGGCGGTCCCGGGCTTCGTGGGCGGCATCTACCTCTGCGAGCGACGGCGCCTGGGCTCGCACGGCGAGGCGTGGGCATCGGTGCGGGCGGTGATGCGGGCGGTGGGAACGAGCGTGCTGGTGGAGCTGTTCGCGTGCCTGCTGGTGGTGGGGGCGTGGGTGGGCGCGGTGGTGGCGGAGGCGTAGCCGAGGCGGGGGCGCAGGACGTACGGACGTGAAGGGCGCCGAGGGCGCGGAACGCGCGAAGGCGCCGGGGAGAGCGTCGATCCCGCTCTCCCCGGCGCCCCGGGGCGGCCGCCTCGCCGTCAGGTCGCCGGCGGCCGCCGCCGGACCTGTCGTCAGACCACGAACCACACCTTCTCGATGCGGTCCGGTCCGACCTCGTACATCGCGACGGCCGATCGGGCCTCCCCGCCCATGAAGCCGGTGACGCGTTCCTGGTCGATCACGATCCGGCCGTGCGTGACGCGGGAGACGAGCTCCGCGTGCAGGTCGGGGCTCGACGCGAAGAGGGCGGCGTAGCGCTCCTCGAACGCCGGGCCCGAGCGGTCGGCCATCACCTCACCCGACGGGAAGGCGTGCACCGGCACGTCCTTCACGTAGAAGCCGAGAAATCCCTTCAGGTCGCGCGCGTTGTACGCGGCGAGCTGGCCGTCGACGATCTCCTCCGGGGACATCCGGCGAGTTCCTTTCCTCATCCCGCCGGCACCAGGGTGCGGCGGGAGCGTGTACGGATGACGAGCAGCGCGCCCGCCAGTGCGATGCCGCCGGCCACGTGCAGCATGTCGACCAGCAGCAGACCGGAGGGGACCTCCAGCAGCAGGCTGACGAACTGCTCACCGAGGCCGAACACCACACCCAGGTAGAAGATCATGCTCGCCCGGACCTGTCCGAGCCGGTCCACCGGGGGGACCTGGGCCCCGCCGGCGTTCGACGCGCGGGGTGCGGGGTGCGGGGTCGGCGTGCGAGGCGCGGGGTCGGGGTGCGGGGCGCAGCCCCGGGAGCCCCGCGGAACCCCCGGTGGGGCGCCGCGGGGCGGGGCGGGTCAGGAGCGGGCGCCGCGCTTGGCCGCGTAGTTGGCGCGGCCCTCCGCCGACTTCAGGCGCCAGTCGCGGCGGATCTCCGACCGAAGCCGCGCGTCCGTCTTGGCCACGATCCGCTGGTTCTCCCGCAGCAGCTTGCGGTAGCTGTCCAGCCGGCGCTCCGGCAGCTCTCCCGAGTCCAGCGCGGCCAGCACCGCGCACCCCGGCTCCGCCTCGTGGGCGCAGTCGTGGAAGCGGCAGTGCTCCGCGTACTCCTCGATCTCGGAGAAGACCTGGCCCACGCCGGTCTCGGCGTCCCAGAGCCCGACGCCGCGCAGCCCGGGCGTGTCGATGAGGACGCCGCCGCCCGGCAGGGCGAGCAGGTTGCGGGTCGTGGTGGTGTGGCGGCCCTTGCCGTCGACCTCGCGGGCCTCCTGGACCTCCATGACGTCCGCGCCGAGCAGCGCGTTGGCCAGGGTGGACTTGCCGGCGCCGGAGACGCCGAGCAGCACGCTGGTGCCGCCCGCGACGACGGCGGCGAGGACGTCCGTGCCCTCTCCGGTGACGGAGGACACGGTCAGGACCTGGACGCCCGGCGCGGTGGACTCGACGTCCTCGACCAGGTGGCCGAGCGTCACCGGGTCCGGGACGAGGTCCGCCTTGGTGAGGACGACCAGCGGCTGCGCCCCGGACTCCCAGGCCAGGGCCAGGAAACGCTCGATGCGCCCCAGGTCCAGTTCGACGGCGAGGGACACGGCGATGATGGCGTGGTCGACGTTGGCGGCGAGGATCTGCCCCTCGGACCGCTGCGAGGACGTGGACCGGACGAAGGCGGTCCGCCGCGGGAGGTACGCCTTCACGTAACGCGGGTTGCCGGCGGCCTCGACGGCGGCCCAGTCACCGGTGCAGATGACCCGCAGCGGGTCGTGCGGGGTGACGAAGGCGGTGTCGGCGCGGACGATGCCGTCCGCGGTCATGACGTCGCACTGACCGCGGTCGACGCGGACGACCCGGCCGGCCACGAGGCCCTGTTCGGCGTAGGGGGTGAACTCGGCCGCCCACGCGTCGTCCCAGCCGAAGGGGGCGAGGGCCTGCGCGAGCGAGGCCTGCGGGGAGGAGGTGGAGACGGAGGAGGCGGTGGAGGAGGAAGCGGGGTGGGACGAGAAAGACAAGGGGAACCCTTCACAGGGTGGCCCCGGCCGCGTGCGCTCGCTCGACGGCGGCGCGCGAAGAGGTGTGAGGTCAGCCGGAGACCACAGAAGTGACATTGATGGTCTTCTGAGTGCGGGCAGCGCCCTGCGCAACGACAGTCATCAACGAACTCACCTCCGGGTCATGCACGTTACTGAAATCCTCCACCGGCTCGGCGGGAACGGACCCACCGTAACAAGATCCCGCAGGGCAGGGCCACTCCTTTTCCCGTGGACTTTTCCGTGGAAGCGGGTGGCCGCGGGCACGGTGAGGGCGAGGCGGCCGGAGCCGACCCGGGCGCTCACCTGGTCCGGCGGGGTGACGAAGACCGCTTCCGCCCGGCCCGAGCCGACGGGTGCCCGGGGGACGGACCGCCGGGACGGAACGAGAGCCGCACCCATGGCACTTGTCGCCCCCCAGGCCCGCGCCTGGCGCACCCCCCGGCCGGCCATCGTGTTCACCTGTGCGGGGGCGGCGCTCCTCTCGTGGGTGCTGGTGCCGGCGAAGACGACGCCGCAGACGACCGAGGTGTCGAACCGGGCCACGGCGTGGATCGGCCGGGACCGGCGGACAGGGCGTGGCGTTGTTGCCGGCGGCGGGCGCGGAGCTGCCGTTGGCGCTGGCGTGCGCGAGGGTGGCCGCCCGCTGCAACGGCTGAGGCCGACGGACCTCCCGGCCCCCCGGCCCCGGGGCCCCCGGCGCCCCGCGTGCGCCGGTGTCCGTTTCGTTCAAGACGCGCGCCACGCGGCCCGCCTAGCCTGCCGTCATGACTCCACGACTCGACATGATCGGCCTGGTCGTCTCCGACATGGCCGCCTCGCTCGCCTTCTACCGCCGCCTCGGGCTGGACGTCCCGGCGGAGGCGGACGGTCTGCCGCACGTGGAGGCCGCGCTGCCCGGCGGGCTGCGGATCGGCTGGGACACCGAGGAGACCGTCCGCTCCTTCGACCCGTCCTGGACCCGCCCCACCGGCGACGGCCGCCGGGACCTGGCCTTCCTGTGCGACTCCCCCGCCGAGGTGGACTCCCTCTACGCGGAGCTGACCGCGGCCGGGCACCCGGGCCATCTGAAGCCCTGGGACGCCTTCTGGGGGCAGCGCTACGCCGTCGTGCTCGACCCGGACGGCTGCGCCGTCTCCCTCTTCGCCCCGTCGGAGCCCGCCGCGTAGGCGGTCAGCGTGGTCCCGGCCAGCGCGCGCACCTCGCGGGCGAGGTGCGCCTGGTCGGCGTACCCGGCGGCGCAGGCCACGTCGGCGTACGACATGCCCGCGTCGGCCAGCGCCAGGGCGCGGCGCAGCCGCAGGATCCGGCCGAGCGTCCGCGGCCCGTACCCGAAGGCGTCCAGGGAGCGCCGCCGCAGCTGCCGCTCCCCGAGGCCGACGGCCGCGGCGATCGCGGCGACCGCCTCTCCCGCCCGGAGCCGGGCGGCGACCTCCGCGGCCAGCGGGTCGGGCAGCCCGGCCCCGGCCGCCCGGCGCGCGGTCAGCGCCTCCAGTCCGGCGCGCGGATCGCCGTACGCCGCCACGCGCCCCGTGAGGCGCCGTACCTCCCGCGCCGGCCACAGCTCGGCGAGCTCGACGCGGCGGTCCCGCAGCGCGTGGGCCGGTACGCCGAGCAGTGCGGGCGCGGTGCCGGGCGGCAGCCGTATCCCGGCGAAGGCGCCGCCGGGGACCTCCGCGGCGGGGTGCGGACCGGTGTCGGGCCCGGCGACCAGCAGCCGCCCGTCGGCCCACAGCAGGTCCATGCACCCGTCGGGCAGCACCATCCGGCCGGTGCCCCGGGCCCGCCACAGCACGGCTCCGGGTACGGCCGCCGACGGCGCTTCCTCGTACATCCCTCCAGCGTAGGGCGAGGATCCACGGCCCTCCCGGGTGTCGGTCAGTGTTTGCGCAGCCGCGAGGAGTAGTCCTCCGGCGGCAGGAACTTCGACCACCGCTCCGGGAACTCGGACGGCATGCCGCCGTCCTCGTCGTCCTCCGACTCGCCCTCGGCCAGGGCCCGCCAGGCCGCGGCCCGCGCGATCAGCTGCGCGGCCTCCAGCTCCCGGGCCCGCTCGTTGGCCTCGCGCGCCGCCGCCGTGGCCACGGACGGCCAGACGCGGTCGATGGCGGCGTTGACGGCCGCGCCGACCAGCACCGCGAAGGCCGAGATGCCGATCCACAGCAGGACGGCCACCGGCGCCGCCAGCGATCCGTAGATCGTCGGCCCCTCCACGGTGTTGGTGAGGTAGATGCGCAGCAGGAACGAGCC
Source organism: Streptomyces sp. NPDC005533 (assembly GCF_042871845.1). NCBI lineage: Bacteria > Bacillati > Actinomycetota > Actinomycetes > Kitasatosporales > Streptomycetaceae > Streptomyces > Streptomyces sp. NPDC005533. The sequence continues at coordinate 24,154 of NZ_JBIAJH010000054.1, forward strand.
CAGGACCCACATGGCGAGGGCCACCAGCGCACCCGGCACGTCCTCGATCCACGGCGAACGCACCGGTACGGAGACGTGGTAGAGCGTCGTCAGGAAGACGATGGACAGCAGGGTGACGGTCGGCCAGTACAGCACCGCGATCACGCTGGTGCCCCAGGGGACCAGCTCGATCACGGCGTCCGGCCCCACCACCATCAGGGGCAGCACGATCGCGCCGATCACCAGCGCGATGACGTAGAGCACGAAGGCCAGCAGCCGGGTCTTGACGATGCCGCGCTGCCCGTCGAGCCCGTACATCACGGTGATGGTGTCGATGAAGACGTTCACCGCGCGGGAGCCCGACCACAGGGCGAAGGCGAAGCCGAGCGAGATCAGGTCGGGGCGTCCGCGTCCCGTCACGTCGTCGAGCATCGGTTTGGCGATGTCGTTGACGCCGCGGTCGGACAGCACCGTGCCGACCGCGCCCAGGATGTTCTCCTCGATGCTGGCCACCGTCGTCTTGCCGGTCCAGCCGTCCACGTAGCCGAGCAGGCCCAGCAGGCCGAGGAACAGCGGGGGCAGCGAGAGCAGCGTGAAGAACGCCGCCTCGGCCGCCAGACCGAGGATGCGGTACTCGATGCACGAGTTGACGGTGTCCTTCAGCAACAGCCAGCCCATCTTCCGCTTCGAGACGTTGCGGTAGAGGGCGCGGGCCCGGTGGAGCCGCCCTGGGGGTCCCGGGATCCGCTCGGGTGTTTCTTTTGCTGGCTGCACGTCCTTACGGTATCCGCATGGCAGCCACCACCCACACAGTCAGCAACCAGGCCCCGCCTCTGGTGGGCTACGACGTCTACGGCGGCGATCGGGCCCTCACCGAGGGCGTCGAACGTCACCTCGCGGCCGCGGAGCCCGAACTCCTCGGTGAGGTACGGGAGGAGCTCACCGCCCTCGGGCGGGCGGCAGGATCCGCGCAGGCCCAGGAATGGGGTGTGCAGGCGAACGAGAACCCGCCGAAACTGCGGACGCACGACCGGTACGGGAACCGGATCGACGAGGTGGAGTTCCACCCGGCCTGGCACCGGCTGCTCGGGCACGCCGTGACCTCCGGGCTCACGGACGCCTGGGGGCGTCCGGCCGGGCATCTGCGCCGGGCCGCCGGGTTCTTCCTGTGGTCGCAGGCCGAGGCGGGGCACGGCTGCCCGGTCTCGATGACGCACGCCGCCGTGCCGGCGCTGCGGGCCGATCCGGAGCTCGCCGCCGCGTGGGAGCCGCGGCTGACCTCGCACGTGTACGAGGAGGGTCTGCGGCCGGCCGCGCAGAAGGCCGGCGTGCTGTTCGGCATGGGGATGACGGAGAAGCAGGGCGGCAGCGACGTACGGGCCAACACGACGGCCGCGACGCCGCTGGGCACGTCGGGCGAGTACCTGCTGACCGGGCACAAGTGGTTCTGTTCGGCGCCGATGTGCGACGGCTTCCTGGTGCTGGCGCAGGCGCCGGGCGGGCTGACGTGCTTCCTGGTGCCGCGGGTGCTGCCGGACGGCACGCGCAACGTCTTCGCGATCCAGCGGCTGAAGGACAAGCTGGGCAACAAGTCGAACGCGTCGAGCGAGGTGGAGTTCGACGGGACCTGGGCGCAGCGGGTGGGCGAGGAGGGCCGGGGGGTGCGGACGATCATCGAGATGGTCGCGGCGACCCGGCTGGACTGCGTGATCGGCTCGGCCTCGCTGATGCGGCAGGCGCTGACGCAGGCCGTACACCATGCGGAGCACCGCTCCGCTTTCGGAGCACCGCTCATCGACCAGCCGCTGATGCGCAACGTGCTCGCCGACCTGGCCCTGGAGTCGGAGGCGGCCACCACGCTGACCCTGCGCCTGGCGGCCGCCTACGACGCCGGGACCGAGCAGGAGAAGGCCTTCCTGCGCCTCGCCGTGCCCGCCGCCAAGTACTGGGTGACCAAGCGCTGTACGCCGATGGTCGCGGAAGCCCTGGAATGTCTGGGGGGCAACGGCTACGTCGAGGAGTCCGGGCTGCCGAGACTGCTGCGCGAATCCCCGCTGAACTCCATCTGGGAGGGCTCGGGCAACGTACAGGCGCTGGACGTACTGCGCGCCCTCCAGCGCGAGCCCCAGGCGCTGAACGCCTTCCTCCAGGAGGTCGGCCTGGCCCGGGGCGCCGACCACCGACTGGATTCGGCCATCAAGGACCTGCTGACGGAGCTCGCGGACCTGGAGGGCATCGAGGCGCGGGCCCGCCGCGTGGTGGAGCGCATGGCGCTGGTCCTGCAGGGATCGCTGCTGGTGCGCTGGGCTCCGCCGGAGGTCGCGGACGCGTTCTGCGCCTCCCGGCTGGGCGGCGACTGGGGCACGGCGTTCGGCACGCTGCCGCACAGCCTCGACCTCGGCGCCGTGGTGGAACGGGCGCGGATCGCGGGCTAGGGAGGAGCCCCCGTCGGGCTCCCCCGCGGTCCCCAAACCGCTCCGAGCCCGGATCCGGGCCCGTCGACCGGTACAGAGGTGGCGCCGCGCCGACTCGGCACCACCTCTGATCCGAAGCCCCGAGGAGGAGCTGTCACGCCGCTCGGCGGCGTCCGGACAGTTTCGGTCGGGTGACCGGGACTTGGCGAGGGTTGCGTACCGTTGCAACCTGTGAGTCGGCAGCCGTCCGCCGGGGTGCCGGGGATGCGGAACCCGCACACCCGCCCGGTCGGCTCACGTCGTACATCCTGTTCGCACGGGGGAGGTTCCGGTGGCCGACACCACAGGCGGCACGGTCGATGTGGCACGCATCTCGGCCATGGACGCGCGGGCGGCGGCGCGTCTGCTCAAGGGGGTGCGGGCGGCCGCGCTGGCCGGGGACCGGCCGCCGGCCGCGCCGCGACCGGAGATCGCGGAGTCCTGGCGGCGGATGCTGGCCGGCGGGGTGCACCCCGACCGGGACGCGCGCTCGCGGATGCTGTCGGCCGCCGAGACCGAGGAGCGGCGGCACGGGTCGCCGCTGCGGGAGGTGCTGCCCGTGCTGCGGGAGGGGCTGCTGCCCGCGCTGGACGAGGCCCTGCACATCATGGTCGTCGCCGACGCGGACGGCCGGCTGCTGTGGCGGGAGGGCCACTCCTCCATCCTGCGCAAGGCGGACCGGCTCGGCTTCTCGGTCGGCGCCGACTGGGACGAGGCCGTGGTCGGCACCAACGGGGTGGGCACCGCGCTCGTGGCCCGCCGGCCGGTGCAGGTGTTCTCGGCGGAGCACTTCGTCTCCAGCCACCACGACTGGACCTGCGCGGGGGCGCCCGTACGCGACCCGCGCGACGGGCGGCTGCTGGGCGTGGTCGACGTCAGCGGCCCGCTGGCCACGATGCACCCGGCGACGCTGGCGTGGGTGACCTCGGTGGCCCGGCTCGCGGAGCGGGAGCTGCGGATCCGGCACCTGGAGTCGCTGGAGCGGCTGCGGACGGTGGCGACGCCGCTGCTGGCCCGGCTGCCGGGGCGGGCGCTGGCCGTGGACCCGGACGGCTGGCCGGCGGCGGTGACGGGGCTGGCCCTCACGGACCGGATCCCGCTCCCGAAGGCGTTCGGCCCGGGTCGGGTGTGGGTGCCGCGGCTCGGCGACTGCGTGGTGGAGCCCCTGCCCGGCGGCTGGCTGCTGCGGGTCGCGCCGGAGCGTACGAGCGCGGCGGCGACGCGGATCGTCGTGGACCTCAGCCGGGCGGGATCCTGGTCGGCGACGGTGTACGGGTCCTCCGGGAGCTGGTCGCAGGAGCTGAGCCCGCGCCACGCGGAGCTGCTGTTCCTGCTGGCGGACAGCCCGCGGGGGCGCTCGGCGGCCGAGCTGGCCGCGGAACTGTTCGGGGACCCGACGCGCACGGTGACGGTCCGCGCGGAGCTGTCGCGCGTACGCCGCCACCTCGCGGGCGTGCTGACCCACCGGCCGTACCGCTTCGCTCAGGACGTGGAGGTGGAGCTGATCCGCCCCGAGGACCCGGCCGCGCTGCTCCCGCACTCCACCGCCCCCGCGGTGATCAGGGCCCGCCTGGGGAGCGGGGGGCCCGGCGTGGTTCCCTGAGGGGCATGAGCACCATCACCCTCACCACCTGGTCCCTGGAAATGACCTCCCCCTCGGATCTCGTCCCGGCGGCCGTACCGGGCCCCGAGATCACGATCTCGCGGGCGGAGGTCCCCTCCCCGGAGTTCAGCCGCTTCCTCTACGCGTCGGTGGGCGGTGACATCCACTGGACGGACCGGCTGTCCCTGACCCGTGCGCAGTGGGTGGAGCAGCTGGCCCGGCCGGGGGTGGAGACGTGGGTGGCGTACGACCGCGGCACGCCGGCGGGGTACGTGGAGCTCGACCCGCAGGACGACGGTGTGGTGGAGATCATGTACTTCGGTCTCCTCCCGGACTTCCGCGGCCGCCGCATCGGCGGGCACCTGCTGTCGGTGGGCACCGCCCGGGCGTGGTCCCTCGCGGAGCGCTGGCCGGACCGCGAGCCGACCCGGCGCGTCTGGGTGCACACGTGCAGCCAGGACGGCCCGCACGCGATGGACAACTACCTGAAGCGCGGCTTCACGCTCTTCAAGACGGAAACGGAACCGAAGGAAGAGTCCGCGACCCCGGGCCCCTGGCCCGGCGCCTGACCCCGCACGGGCGGGAGCGGAGCCCCGGCTCCGGGCCGTGCCGAAGGGGCGGACGGGGTGACCCCCGTCACGTCATCCCACGATGCGGGACGAGTTCGTCCGAATCGTGGACAGTAGTGGACTCCTCCAAGAGGCACATGACACGCTTCCGTCATGAATGGAGCTGGAATTGCCTTGGTGAGTCGGCGGCACGTCGACCTCGGCCGCATGTCCAGCGCCATCTGTCCGGCGCGCTGACGGAACCAGCCACGCCGCACATCGTCGCCGTCCCCGCCGCCGCGGACGCGCCGATCACCCGCTAGCCCCCTGAGGCCGATGTCCCGCCCTGCCCGCCGGCAACCCCGGCAACGGCGCGGGAATCGGCCACACCCGCTCAGCGTCGCAGACCTGACAGGGGCCGCTGCCGCCGATCCGCCTCCCCCTGCCCTTGCCCTGAGCCGCCGAAGAAGGACGTACCGCCATGGCCGCCACCCCCGAAACGCCCGCAGCCGCAGCCGCCGCGCGCCGCAAGACCGGCCGTCACCGCGGTGAGGGCCAGTGGGCCGTCGGACACCACACGCCCCTCAACGGCAACGAGCAGTTCAAGAAGGACGACGACGGTCTCAACGTGCGGACACGCATTGAGACGATCTACTCCAAGCGCGGCTTCGACTCGATCGACCCCAACGACCTGCGCGGCCGCATGCGCTGGTGGGGCCTCTACACCCAGCGCAAGCCCGGGATCGACGGCGGCAAGACCGCGATCCTGGAGCCGGAGGAGCTGGACGACGAGTTCTTCATGCTGCGCGTCCGCATCGACGGCGGCCGGCTGACCACCGAGCAGCTGCGCGTCATCGGCGAGATCTCCGAGGAGTTCGCGCGCGGCACCGCCGACCTCACCGACCGCCAGAACGTGCAGTACCACTGGATCCGGATCGAGGACGTCCCGGAGATCTGGCGCCGCCTGGAGGCCGTCGGCCTGTCCACCACCGAGGCCTGCGGTGACACGCCCCGCGTCATCCTCGGCTCGCCCGTCGCCGGCATCGCCCTGGACGAGATCATCGACGGCACGCCCGCCATCGACGAGATCTACCGCCGCATCGTGGGCAACCCGGACTTCTCCAACCTGCCCCGCAAGTTCAAGTCCGCGGTCTCCGGCTCGCCGCTGCTCGACGTGGCGCACGAGATCAACGACATCGCCTTCGTCGGCGTGAACCACCCCGAGCACGGTCCGGGCTTCGACGTCTGGGTCGGCGGCGGCCTCTCCACCAACCCCAAGCTGGGCGTGCGCCTGGGCACCTGGGTCTCGCTCGACGAGGTCCCGGACGTCTACGAGGGCGTCATCTCGATCTTCCGCGACTACGGCTACCGCCGGCTGCGCACCCGCGCCCGCCTGAAGTTCCTCGTCGCCGACTGGGGCCCGGCCAAGTTCCGCCAGGTCCTGGAGGACGAGTACCTGAAGCGCAAGCTGACCGACGGCCCCGCCCCCGAGCAGCCGACCGGCCAGTGGCGCGACCACGTGGGCGTCCACCGGCAGCAGGACGGCAAGTTCTACGTCGGCTTCGCGCCCCGGGTCGGCCGTGTGGACGGCGCCACCCTGACCAAGATCGCGGACGTCGCCGAGCAGCACGGCTCCGGCCGGCTGCGCACCACCGCCGAGCAGAAGATGATCGTGCTCGACATCGAGGCCGACCAGGTCGACTCGGTGGTCGAGGCGCTGGAGTCGCTGGACCTGCGGGTCAAGCCGTCCCCGTTCCGCCGCGGCACGATGGCCTGCACCGGCATCGAGTTCTGCAAGCTGGCCATCGTCGAGACCAAGGCGCGCGGCGCCTCGCTGATCGACGAACTGGAGCGCCGCCTGCCGGACTTCGCCGAGCCGCTCACCATCAACATCAACGGCTGCCCGAACGCCTGCGCCCGTATCCAGGTGGCGGACATCGGTCTCAAGGGCCAGCTGGTGCTGGACGACGACGGCAACCAGGTGGAGGGCTACCAGGTCCACCTGGGCGGCGCCCTCGGCCTGGAGGCCGGCTTCGGCCGCAAGGTCCGCGGCCTCAAGGTCACCTCGGCCGGTCTGCCCGACTACGTCGAGCGGGTCGTCAAGCAGTACGAGGAGCAGCGCGAGGACGGCGAGCGCTTCGCGGCGTGGGTCGCCCGCGCGGACGAGAAGAGCCTCTCGTGAGCGAGCGCGCCGCACCGTTCTACTGCCCGTACTGCGGCGACGAGGACCTGTTCCCCCACGAGACGGGCCACGGCGCGTGGGAATGCAGGGCCTGCAACCGAGCCTTCCAGCTGAAGTACCTCGGGCTGCTGTCCCGCGGTATCCGGTCCGAATCAGCTGGAGGGGACGAGACATGACCACCACTCAAGACGCGAGTCCCGAGGACGGGGATCTCAAGGCACTGGCCGAGCAGGCGGGCCGGGACCTGGAGGACGCCTCCGCGCTGGACATCCTGCGCTGGGCGGCCGAGACCTTCGGCGCTCAGTTCGCCGTGACCTCCTCCATGGAGGACGCGGTCGTCGCCCACCTGGCCTCGCGCGTCCTCCCCGGCGTGGACGTGGTCTTCCTCGACACGGGCTACCACTTCGAGGAGACCATCGGCACCCGTGACGCGGTCGACGCCGTGATGGACGTCAACGTCATCACGCTCACCCCGCGTCAGACGGTGGCCGAGCAGGACGCGCAGTACGGCCCGAAGCTGCACGACCGCGACCCCGACCTGTGCTGCGCGCTGCGCAAGGTCAAGCCGCTGGAAGAGGGCCTGACCGCGTACCGGGCGTGGGCGACGGGGCTGCGCCGCGACGAGTCCCCCACCCGGGCGAACACCCCGGTCGTCGGCTGGGACGAGAAGCGGCAGAAGGTCAAGGTCTCGCCGATCGCCCGCTGGACCCAGGACGACGTGGACGCGTACGTCGCCGAGCACGGCGTGCTCACCAACCCGCTGCTGACGGACGGTTACGCCTCCGTCGGCTGCGCCCCCTGCACCCGCCGCGTGGCGGAGGGCGAGGACGCGCGGGCCGGCCGGTGGGCCGGGCTGGGCAAGACCGAGTGCGGGCTGCACGGCTGATGACGACCGAACGTACGGAACTTACGGAGACGAAGCAGATGAGCGTGAGCGACCAGGGCGCCACCGTGTGGCTGACCGGGCTGCCGAGCGCGGGCAAGACCACCATCGCCTACGCGCTGGCCGAGCGGCTGCGCGCCGAGGGCCACCGCGTGGAGGTCCTCGACGGTGACGAGATCCGCGAGTTCCTCTCGGCCGGACTCGGCTTCAGCCGCGAGGACCGGCACACCAACGTGCAGCGGATCGGTTTCGTCGCCGAACTCCTCGCGTCCAACGGCGTGAAGGCACTCGTCCCGGTGATCGCGCCGTTCGCGGACAGCCGTGAGGCCGTCCGCAAGCGGCACGGCGCCGAGGGCACCTCGTACCTGGAGGTCCACGTGGCCACCCCGGTCGAGGTCTGCTCCGAGCGTGACGTCAAGGGCCTGTACGCCAAGCAGGCGGCGGGCGAGATCTCCGGTCTGACCGGGGTCGACGACCCGTACGAGGCGCCGGAGTCCCCGGACCTCCGTATCGAGTCGCACACGCAGACCGTGCAGGAGTCGGCCTCGGCCCTGCACGCGCTGCTCACCGAGAGGGGTCTGGCATGACCACGGCCGCACACCCGCACACCGATTCCGGCTCCGACGCCCCGTACGCGCTGTCGCACCTCGACGCGCTGGAGTCCGAGGCGGTGCACATCTTCCGCGAGGTGGCGGGCGAGTTCGAGAAGCCGGTGATCCTGTTCTCCGGCGGCAAGGACTCCATCGTCATGCTGCACCTGGCGCTGAAGGCGTTCGCGCCGGCGCCGGTCCCCTTCACGCTGCTGCACGTCGACACGGGCCACAACTTCCCCGAGGTGCTGGAGTACCGCGACCGCACGGTCGAGAAGCACGGCCTGCGCCTGCACGTGGCGTCCGTCCAGGACTACATCGACGCGGGCAAGCTGCGCGAGCGCCCGGACGGCACCCGCAACCCGCTGCAGACCGTCCCGCTGACCGAGGCCATCCAGAGCCTCAAGTTCGACGCCGTCTTCGGCGGCGGCCGCCGCGACGAGGAGAAGGCCCGCGCCAAGGAGCGGGTGTTCAGCCTGCGCGACGAGTTCTCCCAGTGGGACCCGCGCCGCCAGCGCCCCGAGCTGTGGCAGCTCTACAACGGCCGCCACGCGCCCGGTGAGCACGTGCGCGTCTTCCCGCTCTCCAACTGGACCGAGCTGGACGTCTGGCAGTACATCGCCCGCGAGGGAATCGAGCTGCCGGAGATCTACTTCGCCCACGAGCGCGAGGTGTTCCTGCGCAACGGCATGTGGCTGACGGCCGGCGAGTGGGGCGGCGCCAAGGAGGGCGAGGTCCCCGAGACCCGTCTGATCCGCTACCGCACCGTGGGTGACATGTCCTGCACCGGCGCCGTGGACTCCGACGCCACCACGCTGGACGCCGTGATCGCCGAGATCGCCGTCTCCCGCCTCACCGAGCGGGGCGCGACCCGCGCCGACGACAAGATGTCCGAGGCCGCGATGGAAGACCGCAAGCGCGAAGGGTACTTCTAGAAATGACCTCCACCACCGAGCAGTTCGCCGATCTGTCGGCGACCACGCTGCTGCGCTTCGCGACCGCCGGTTCCGTCGACGACGGCAAGTCCACCCTGGTCGGCCGGCTGCTGCACGACTCCAAGTCGGTCCTGACCGACCAGATGGAGGCCGTCGAGGCCGTCTCCGCCCAGCGCGGCCAGGAGGCGCCCGACCTCGCGCTGCTCACCGACGGCCTGCGGGCCGAGCGGGAGCAGGGCATCACCATCGACGTCGCGTACCGCTACTTCGCCACCGCGCGCCGCCGGTTCATCCTGGCGGACACCCCGGGGCACGTGCAGTACACCCGGAACATGGTCACCGGCGCCTCCACCGCCGACCTGGCCGTGGTCCTCGTCGACGCCCGCAACGGCGTGATCGAGCAGACCCGCCGGCACGCGGCCGTGGCCGCGCTGCTGCGCGTCCCGCACGTGGTCCTGGCCGTCAACAAGATGGACCTGGTGGGCTACGAGGAGTCGGTCTTCGCCTCGATCGCCGAGGAGTTCACCGCGTACGCCTCGGACCTGGGCGTCCCGGAGATCACCGCGATCCCGATCTCGGCCCTGGCCGGCGACAACGTCGTGGAGCCCTCGGCCAACATGGACTGGTACGGCGGCCCGACGGTGCTGGAGCACCTGGAGTCCGTTCCGGTCAGCCACGACCTCACCGCCTGCCCGGCCCGTTTCCCGGTGCAGTACGTGATCCGCCCGCAGTCCGCGGAGCACCCCGACTACCGCGGCTACGCGGGCCAGATCGCCTCCGGCGTGCTGCGCGTCGGCGAGGCCGTGACCGTCCTGCCCTCGGGCCGTACGAGCACGGTCGTGGGCATCGACGCGCTCGGCGAGAGCGTCGACATCGCCTGGGCCCCGCAGTCGGTGACGCTGCGCCTGGCGGACGACATCGACATCTCGCGCGGCGACCTGATCGCGCCGTCCGCGAACGCCCCGGCCACCACGCAGGACGTCGAGGCGACGGTCTGCCACGTGGCCGACCAGCCCCTGGCCGTCGGCGCCCGGGTGCTGATCAAGCACACGACGCGCACGGTCAAGGCGATCGTCAAGGAGATCCCCTCGCGGCTGACCCTGGACGACCTGTCCCAGCACCCGAACCCCGGGCAGCTCGTGGCCAACGACATCGGCCGCGTGGTCGTCCGTACCGCCGAGCCGCTCGCGCTCGACGCGTACGCCGACTCGCGCCGCACCGGGTCCTTCCTGCTGATCGACCCGGCCGACGGAACCACCCTGGCGGCGGGCATGGCCGGCGAGTCCTTCGCCTCCAAGGCCGAGACCACCGTGCAGGCGGACGAGGAAGGGTGGGACTTCTAGATCATGCCCGCCGACATCTACTCCACCTTCGCCAAGGAGGGCGGCCGTGTAGGCAGCGGCCAGGGAGGCGTGGCGCGATGTGCGCGATGACGTACGCGCACCGCACGCGCGCCCCCCACGAGCCGTACCCGCCCCCGCTCCACAGACGAAGACGTGCGTCATGAGATGACCGCGTCACGAGAGGAAGTCCTCCCGTGCCTGCCACCACCCGTAGCACGCGTACCACCCGCACCACCCTGCGCCGCGGTGTCGTCGCCGCCGCCGCGCTGCCGCTCCTGATCGGCGCGCTCGCCTCGTGCGGTTACGGCTCCGAGGCCAAGAACGACGAGGGCGGCCAGGCCGCGAACGCCGCCGCCACGGACGGCGCGAAGCTGTCGGCCTCCGAGGTGCGGATCGGCTACTTCCCCAACCTGACGCACGCCACCGCGCTGGTC
>NZ_JBIAJH010000055.1:0-34589 GCF_042871845.1 Streptomyces sp. NPDC005533
GCACGCTGGACATCGGTCACCGACAACGGCGGAATCTTCGGGCCAGGACGACTCATACCCCAACCAACGACAAACCTCTGACTCAGGTCACTAGGCGGAAGCAGGCGAACCCGCGGCGGCCGAGCCGGCGGCCCGTTCCAGGGCTTCCAGGACGGTGCCCCTGAACAGCTCGGCCTTGTACCCGGTCTGCGGCAGCGGACGGCAACGGGCCAGTACCGTCGCGGCGGCTTCCGCGAGGACCTCGGCGTTGGCCTCGCGGCCGATCAGGGCGGCCTCGACTTCCCTCAGCCGCAGCGGGACCCGCGCCACCCCGCCCGCCGCGACGGCGGCGTGCGTGATGGTGGCGCCGTCGAGCGCGAGCCGGGCGGTGGCTTCGACCAGGGGCCATTCCGCGTGGGCCCGGCTGATGGCCCGGTGGCAGGCGGCCCGTTCGCCGGGCCAGGGCGCGGGCAGGTGGACCGCGGTGAGGATGCGATCCGGCGGCAGCAGGTGGTCGGCCTGGAAGAGCCTGTCGCCGTCTCCGTACAAGTCGGCGATGCCGCGCGGGGATTCACCGTGGACGGCGACCTCGGCGCCGTAGGTGAGCAGGGCCATCGCGAGGGTGGACGGGTGCGGGGTGACGCACAGTCCGTCGCCGCTGACCACGCCGAAGTGGTGGTCGCCCTGGCGTGCGGGGCAGTCGTCGCCGCCCTTCTGGAGGCAGCTGACGTGCGGATTTCGGTAGTACCAACAGCGGTTGCGCTGGAGCAGGTTGCCGCCCAGGGTGCCGGCGGCGCGGATCTGCGGGGTGGCCGCGGTCCCGGCCGACACCGCGAGGGCCGGCCAGCCGGCGCGCACCTGTGGATCGGTGGCCAGTGCGGCGAGGGTGGTCAGGGCGCCGATCCGCAGTCCGCCGCCGGGGAGCGGTGTGCAGCCGCGCAGGTGGCCTGCGGCGCCGAGGTCGGTGAACGGTCCGGGAGAGATGCCGCTGCGTTGCCGGGCGGTGGTGTCGGTGCCGCCGGCGCGCAGTTCCCCGCCGCGGGCCAGGACGGCGGCCGAGAGGTCGGTGAGGGCGGGCTCGGTGCTCACGTCGCCAGTCCTTCCAGGAGCCGGTCGGGGCGGATGGGCATGTCGTACGGGCGCCAGCCGGTGGCGTCGTGGACGGCGTTGGCCAGGCAGGCGGCGGTGGGCAGGGTCGAGATCTCGCCGAGGCCTACGCCGCCGCCGGGGACGTGTGCGAAGCCCTCCCGGTGGAAGTGGACGGTGATCTCGGGGGTGTCGCCGATCCCGGGGATGCGGTAGTCCTCCAGGTTGTCGGTCAGCACCCGGCCGGTGGTCGGGTCGGTGCGCCGTTCCTCGTACAGGGCGTAGCCGATGCCTTGGACTACGGCGCCCTCGCACTGGCTGCGGGCCAGCCGGTCCTCGTGGATGCGGCCGGCGGCGATGCCGCTCCACACGCGCAGCGGGCGGGTCCGGCCGAGCCGCGTGTCCACCTCGACCTCGGCGACCTGCACCGATCCGGTGAAGCCGCGGCCGACGGCGATGCCGCCCAGGGTGAAGGGGGTGACGTAGCCGCGGCGGTCGCGGCGGCGCCGGCCGGTCACCCGTACGCCATGTGCGGCGTCGAGCCGGGCGGTGATGTCGCCTCCGCCGAGCGCGTCGCGCAGCCGGGCGGCGGGGACGATGGAGGGCGTGGTGCGGCTGCCGCCGGAGGTGGGGCCGTGTACGGCGTCGCTGTGGCCGATCTCGGCGCGCACCCTGCCCTCCGGTACGCCGAGGCCCTCGGCGACGGCTCGGAGCAGCACGGTCCGCGCGCCCGTGCCCATGTCCTGCACGGCGCAGCGGGCGACGACGGTGCCGTTCTCGACGGTGAGCTCGACCTCGGTGACGGGATCGAGGAAGTACAGCCAGTTGGCCGCCGCGACGCCGACGCCGCGGCGGAACCGTCCGGTGCCGCCGCGGGGGCCCGACCAGACGGGTAGCGCGGCGGCCCAGTCGTACAGGGCGTGCCGTTTGGGGTTGCCGTCCCAGCGGCGGCGCAGGGCGATCGGGTCCTGTCCGAGGCGGTGGGCCATCTCGTCGACGGCCTGCTCCAGGGCCCAGCACATGGTGGGTCCGCCCGGGCCGCGGAACGGGGCGCCCGGAGGCCGGTGGGTGAGGGTGTCGAAGTCGCGGAGGCGGCGCGGGGCCTTGCCGTACATGAACCGGGCCAGTGATGCCACGGAGCCGCCGACGGAGATCCCGCCGTCGGTGTCGGCGTCCATGGCCAGCGCGTTCAGGTCGCCGGACGCGTCCGCGACCATCGCCAGGCGGATCCGGGTGCCGGGCCGGTATCCGCCGTCGGTGAGCTCCTCGTCCCTGTCGAGCACCACGCGTACCGGGGCGCCGTGCAGCCGGGCCAGCTCCACGGCGGCGACGACGTCTGAGGTCAGGCCCATCTTGCAGCCGAATCCGCCGCCTACGTGGACGGCCCGCGCGACCACCTTGTCGACGGGCACGCCGAAGCGCTCGGCGGCGAGTTCGGCGGTGCGCTTGACCGATTGTGTGGAGACCTCCAGGTGGAGGGTTCCGTCGACCCACTGGGCCAGGCAGGCGTGCGGTTCGAGGGGGGTGTGGGTCTGTGCGGCGGTGGTGAACACGCCTTCGACCACCCGCTCGGGGTTGCGGCTGCGGGCTTCGGTGATCCGCCGCACGGCGGTGGCGGGGCGCTTGCTCATGGCGGACGGGCCCCGCAGGTTGCCGCGCCAGCGGGCGGGCAGCAGCTGGGGGGATTCGCCGGATCCCGGAGCCCGCTTGCGCGCCGCCTTGTCCTCGTAGACCGGCGGGCCCTCGCCGGCCCGGGCCTGGCGTGCGTCCAGGGCCGCCGGCAGTACCTCGTAGTCCACGGTGACGCGCGCCGCGGCCGCCCGTGCGGCGGCCCGGTCCGGTGCCGCGACCGCGGCCACCGGCTGTCCGACGTACCGCACCACGCCGTCGGGAGGCAGCAGCGGCACCAGCGGCAGGTCCCCGGCTTCGAGGGAGCGTACGTGGGCGTGGGCGTGCGGCGAGCGGATGATCACCCCTTCCAGCAGGCCCTCGGGGCGCAGGTCGGTGGTGTACCGGGCCGCTCCGGCGGTCTTCTCCGGTGCCTCGGCGCGCGGGACCGTCGGAGCTTCGCCGTCGGTCGGCGGCGTGTCGTAGGCGCCGGCGCAGGCCCCGGCGACCGCCCTGAAGATGCCCTCGTACGCACCGCAGCGGCACAGGTGGCCGGCCAGGGCGTCGGCGATCTGTTCGCGCCCGGGACGGGTGCGGCCGTGCGTGGCCCGCCACCGCTCGTAGAACGCCGCCGCCTCGACGACGAACCCCGGGGTGCAGTAGCCGCACTGGAGGGCGTCCTCGCCGGCGAAGGCGCGCGCCACCGGATGGCCCGCGAGGCCTTCCGCGGTCGTCACCCGTCGACCGGCGAGCACGACCGCCGGTGTCAGGCAGGCCACCCTGGGCTCACCGTCGACCTGGATGGTGCAGGCGCCGCACACCCCGCCGGAGCAGACCAGTTTGGTGCCGGTCAGCCCCAGCCGGTCCCGCACCACTTCCACGGCGGCCGGGTCGTCGTCCACGTCCACGTCCACTGCGCGCCGGGCGCCATTGACCTCGAACTCCACGAGACGTACTCCTCAGCCGTGGGGGTGGGCGCCCGTCGGGCCGCGCGCTCACCTTCACGCTCCTTGATATACCGCTCCCGGGGTCGCCGCAGGTCGGCGCGCGCCCGGCGGGCGCCGTCCCGTTCGGATCGTGTCGGCCGAGCCCCCGCCGTCCGGCGGACACCGCGCATCCGAGGGCGGGTGCTCCGGTGCCCGGCCGCGGACGGCGAGGACGCGCTCGACCGGGTCGTCGCCGGCCGGTCAGAGCCGGCCCAGCTCCTCCCGCAGGTCGTCCAGCCCCAGGGAGCCGAGCGACAGCGCGGCCATGTGCCACCGCTTGAGGTCGAACGCCGTGCCCCGGCGGGCCCGGGCCGTCTCCCGGCCCTGTAGCCAGGCCCGTTCGCCCAGCTTGTACGTGATCGCCTGCGCCGGCCGGCCCAGGTAGCGGACGATCTCGCTGTCCAGGTACGCGGGCGGGCGCCCGGAGTAGCGGCCGAGGAACTCCCGGGCCAGGGCGGGGGTCCAGCGCCGGCCGGCGGCGAACGGCGAGTGCGCCGGGATTTCGAGCCGCAGGTGCATGCCGAGGTCGACCACGACCCGCAGCGCCCGGATCATCTGGGCGTCGAGATGGCCGAGCCGGTCCTGCGGCTCGGTGTAGAAGCCGAGTTCGTCCATGAGGCGTTCCGCGTACAGCGCCCACCCCTCGGTGGTGGCGCTGATCTTGCCGACGGTCGTCTGGTAGCGGGAGAGGGATCCGGCGACGACCGTCCAGTGCGCCAGCTGGAGGTGGTGGCCCGGCACGCCCTCGTGGTACCAGGTGGACACCAGGTGGTGCGTCGGGAACCGGGTCCGGCCGAGCGTCGGCAGCCAGGTGCGTCCCGGACGGGAGAAGTCCACCGCGGGCTGCGTGTAGTACGGGGCCGCCGCGCCGCCCGGCGGCGCGATCCGCGACTCCACCCTGCGGACCGGCTCGGCCAGCTCGAAGTACGTCCCGTCCAGCGCCCCGACCGCCTCGTCCATGAACCGCTGCAGCCACAGCCGTGTCTCCTCGACGCCCTCGACGGCGCGCCCGTGGCGGTCCAGCCAGGCCAGCACCGCCCACGGGTCCTCCGCCGCCCCGGGCCGGATCCGCCCGGCTTCGGCGCGCATCTCGGCGAGCAGCCGGTGGAACTCCGACCAGCCGTACCCGTACGCCTCGTCCGGGTCCACCTCGGCACCGGTGTACAGGCGGGTGAACCGGGCGTGGCGTTCACCGCCGACGGCGTCCGGCTGGCCGTCGACCAGCCCGGCGTACACCTGGGTGAACCAGTCGCGCAGGTCGGCGACCGCACTGGTCGCCACCCGGGCCGCCGTCTCCACCTCCTTGCGGGGGCCCTCCTCGGGGACGTCGGTGGCCAGTCCCCCGAAGCCGCCGGTCGTCAGCCACTCGTCCAACTGCGTGATGTTCTCCACGACTTGGCGGGGCGCTGCCCGCAGGCCTTGCTCCACCCCCACTTCGAGCGACGCCCGGTAGCCGGCCAGGGCGGCGGGCACCGCGTCGAGGCGCCGCGCGAGGACCCGCCAGTCGTCTTCCGTCGCCACCGGCATCAGTGAGAAGACCTTGCGCACCTGGTGCAGCGGGGAGGAGAGGTTGTCGACCGCCCGCAGGTGCTCGCCGGCCTCGAACTGCGCCAGCTCCGCTGCGAGCCGCTCCTTCAGCAGGGTCGCGCACCGCCGCTCGACCTCGCTGTCCGCGCCCGGCGCCCGCGCGGCCGCCGCGAGCTGCGCGAGGGTCGAGCGCGCGAGCTCGGCCAGGGCCTGTCGGCCGTCCGGCGAGAAGTCGGGGAGCGCGCCCGAGGCGCCGGGCACTCCCAGGGAGGTGCCGAGGATCGGATCGAGCTCGACGAGAGCGTCGACGTAGGCGTCGGAGATCCGACGGGGCAGGGCGTCCGGTTGCTTCAACACCCGGAGTGCCTGCCCGCCCCGCGCGGCGCCCAGTCCCCCCACCCGGCACGATGACCGGTATCGGACCAAGCGCTCTCAGCGCGTCACCGCCTCATCCTCCCGACGCATGGACCGTTTTCTCCGAGCAGCTCTTTCTGATGTATAGCGGACATGTGAACGATGACGATCAGCGTGCCCTGGAGCTCCTGCGCCGGCTCGACGGGCTGCCGGGCCCCACGCACATGGAGTTCCCGGACGGATTCGACCACCAGCGGGCAAAAGAGCGGGCAGAAGCCCTGGTCGAGCGTCTGGGACACGATTTCGGGTGCCCTTGTCGTCTCGACACCGTGCAGGACGCCGCAGCCTACTTCAACGTCCGCGTCCCCCACGAAGGGACGGAAGCCGGTTGGCCCATCACGGTCTGGTTGAGCAACTACGGCGATCTCGCCTCGATTTCGCCGCCGTCCGGGTTCCCTGACCGCATGTCCGACCCCGTCGCCCAAGGCACCGTTTCCACGGCGGACCGCCTCCGGCTGGAATCCGCGCTGGCGGACCTGGAGTACGTACTCGTCCCTCATCGCCCCCTGAAGCGCGCGTACGACGGCGTCCACACCGACTGGACGTGGGTGGGCGAGCCCAACTGGTGGATCCGCTTCTTCTCCTACCTCTGACGGCGGCTCGTCAAAGTCGTGTGGGCGCGCCGTCGACCGAGCGCGCCGGGGTTCGACGATCATGTGACCCGGCAGCCCCCAGAGCAGCCGAACGGAGCCCGGCACGTGGCCTCACTCGAACTGTCCCCGCTCCCGGTCACACCGCACGGTCCGCAGGCGGCGCCCGCCCGCGAGCCGTGGCACCGGCGTCATCGGGTGGCGCTGATCGCCACGGGATCCGTGCTCCCGCTCTACGCCTGGTGGGCCACGGCCCTCGCGACCGGGGGCGGGGATCTCGCGGCGCAGGAGGCCTGGGCGGGGTTCGTCGCGCGCCACCCCGGTGCCGTCTACAACCTCTCCTGGCACGGCGGGCTGCACACCGGTTCCTACAGTCTGATCTCGCCCTATCTGATGGCGGTGTTCGGCGTGGTTCCCGTGACGCTGGCGAGCGGCCTCGCGTCCGCCTGGCTGGTGGGGCGGATCTGTGCTCGCTGCGGCGTCGCCCGGGCTCAGTGGCCGGCGGTGCTGGCGGCCCTCATGCTCTGGTGCCAGGCGGCCTCCGGGCGCACCACCTTCCTCCTGGGCGTTGCCTTCGGGCTCGCGGCGGTACTCGCGCTCGTGAGCGGCCGTCGTGGCGCAGTCACGGCCGGCTGGGCGCTACCGGCCACGATGGCCAGCCCCGTCGCCGGATTGTTCCTCGCGATCGTCGGCACGGCCTGTCTGCTGACGTCCCGTCGTACAGCGGGAGCGACAGCGAAAGCGGCAGCGAGCACCACAGCCGCAGCCGCGTTGCTGGTATCCCCCGCGGCCGTACTCGGCCTGAGCGCCTGGCTGTTCCCCTTCCACGGCCTACAGCCCATGGGTCTGGTGCGGATCTGGCCCCCACTGCTCATGGCCGGATGCGTCGCCCTCGCCGCCCCCCGGTCCTGGCCGCTGCCGCGGTCGACCGCGGCGGTCTACGCGGTGGCTGTGGCCCTCGCCTATCTGGTCCCCTCGCCCGTCGGGACGAACATCGAGCGGCTTGCCCATCTCGCGGCTCCCCCGGTGCTGCTCGCCGCCGCGCTGGCGGGGCGCGTTCCCACCGATGCGGCGGGCGGCCGCCGGCCATGGCTCGGGAGGGCACGGCGGACCTCAGCCGTCCTCGGCCTGGCCCTCGCCGTCACCTGGGTGGGGGGAAATACGGCGGCCCACCTCATGGACACAGCCAGGGTCCCGCGGTGGGCAGCGGAAACCGGCGGTGTCGTGCACGCCCTCGAACGGCTCGGAGCGGACCGCTCCAGGGTGGAGGTGGCCATGGCCCGCAGCCATCGGGAGGCGGCCGTGCTGGCGCCGTACGTGCCCCTCGCACGCGGCTGGAACCGGCAGGCCGATGTCGAGCGCGGACCGCTGTTCTACGACGGGTACGAGGGGGCCGGCGTGCCCGGAGGGACGTTCACACCGGACGCGTACCGGGCCTGGCTCGACCACTGGGCGGTGGGCTTCGTCGTCCTGCACGAGGGCCCGCTGGACGCCGCCTCGGAGCGTGAACAGGCGCTGGTGACGGGTGGGCCCGCGTACCTGGAGCCGGTCTGGCGGGACGAGCACTGGCGGATCTACCGGGTCAAGGATCCGGTGGCGCTGGTGGATCCGCCCGCGTCCGTCGTGCGGTCGGACGCCGCCGAGGTCGTCGTACGGATGCCGGCGCCCGGAACCGTGACGCTACGGCTCGCCTATTCGCCGTGGCTCCGGGCCGAGGGCTCGGGCGGCGACGCGGCCGGGGTCGGGGGCGGGCGTGGATGTCTGGCACCGGCGCCCGACGGACTGACCCGCCTGACGGTGAGTAGGCCCGGCGAGGTCACGATCGGTTCCGCGTACCGACTTGGGGCTCGCCGATGCGCAGAGTGACGCAGCTTCCGCCCCGGCCCCCGGCCACGGCCCCGGGCACAGACAAAGGCGCGGGCACGGGCACTGAGGCTCCGGTGTCGGCCCGGCTCGCTCTGGCTTGTGTCCGTCACCACCGGATCGTCCTCCTGCTGTGGCTACTGCTCCTGGGTGCCGGGCTGGCCGCGGTCGGACCGGTGGTGGGCCGGCTGGACCGGCAGCCGTGGAGCGTGGCCCCGCACGAGTCCGTCCGGGGAAACCGCCTGCTGGACGGCGTCCGGTCCTTCGAAGGGCAGGCCGACGCGGTCGTGGCAGGCATGCCGGTGGCCGATCCCCGGTTCCGGCGGGAGTTGGCCGCCGCGAAGCGTGACCTGTCCGCGGTCCCCGGGGTGGTCGCGGTAACGGCCCCCACCGGCCCCGCCACCGCCGCTCCCTCCGAGTCCTCCGTCTCCGCAGACGGGAGAGCAGCCCTGATCTCGGTGCGACTGGGTCGCGGACTCCCCGATGGCGTACGGCAGCAGGCCGAGGCGGCGGTCGAATCCCGTGTGCGGGCCATCGCCCGCTCCGTGCCCGGCGTAGCGGTGACGCTCGGCGGCAGCGACCGCGCGCGCCGCGCCGTGGCGGACCGGTCGCTGGCCGACACCCGGCGCAGCGAGCTGGTCACCCTGCCCGTGACCCTGGCGGTCGTGTACGTGCTCTTCGGTGGCTTGGTGGCGGCCTCCGTACCGGTGTTGGCGGCCGTGTGCACGGTGGGCGCGGGGATGCTCTGGCTGCTGGTCCTGTCGCGTTGGTACGACCTCACCTCACCCGCGCTCTCGACGACCACCATGGTGGGGCTGGCCCTGGCCATCGACTATTCGCTGGTGACGGTGGGGCGGTTCAGGGAGGAGAGGGCGGCCGGGCACGACGTCGCGGAGTCGGTGGTGCGGACGATGGCCACGGCGGGGCGCGCGGTCCGGTTCGCGGCGTTGGTCGTCGCGGCCGCGCTCTGCGGGCTGGCCGCCTTCCCGAGCGACTTCTACGCGGCGATCGGCTTGGCCGCGGCGGGGACCGTCGCCCTCTCCCTCGCCGCCGCGCTGACCCTGACCCCGGCCCTGTTGGCGGCCTTTCCCGAGCGGATCGGAGCCTGCGCCGCTCGGGGCACTGGCCGAGACGCGTTCGCCCGGCTGGCCCGTTGGACCCGCCGGCACGCGCTTGCGGCCGCCGTCGGCGTCGGGGTGCTGCTGCTCGCGTGTGCCACACCCTTCCTCCGCGTCCACCTGGTCAGCCCGGTCGGGGAGCAGCAGCTCCCGCCCGCGGCGGAAGCCCGGCGCTATGCCGACATCGTGGCGGAGCGGTTTCCGCAGCACCGGGCCGATGCCGTGGTGATCGTGGCCCGTACCGATCCGGCCCGGCTTCAGGAGTGGGCGGGCCGCTTCGCGGGCGGGGCGGACGTCGAGACGGTCGGCGCGGCCACCGCTGTGGGCCCCGGCGTCTCGCTCGTCCGCATGGTGCCGCGGGCCGACCCCGAGGGCGGGCCCGCCGACCGGCTGGTCCGGCTCGTCCGGGCGGACCGCCCGGCCGAATTCCCCGTCTGGGTCACGGGACGCAACGCCCTCGACATCGATTTCAGGGCCGAGATCGTCGACCACGCGCCTCGGGCCGCCGCCTTGATCGCGGCGACCACCTTCGTCCTCCTGCTGCTGATGACGGGGTCGGTGCTGCTTCCACTGAAGGCGATCGCGATGAACACCCTGTCGCTGGGTGCGTCGTTCGGCGCGCTGGTCCTCGTCTTCCAGGACGGCTGGGGCGCGGGCCTGCTCGGCGTGCACACGCTGGGCGGACTGGGCTACTGGCTGCCCGTCGTGGTGTTCGCGCTGGCCTTCGGCCTGTCGATGGACTACGAGGTGTTCCTGCTCTCCCGCATTCAGGAACTCCACGACTCCGGGGTGGACAACGACCGCGCGGTCGAGGTAGGTGTGCAGCGCTCCGCCCGGATCATCAGCTCCTCGGCCGCCTTGATGTGCATCGTCTTCATCGGATTCGCCACGGGCGAGCTGCTGGTCATGAAACAGCTGGCGATCGCGCTGACCGTCGCCGTCGTCGTCGACGCCACGCTGGTGCGGTGCGTCCTGGTTCCGGCCACGATGACATTGCTCCGCGGCGCCAACTGGTGGGCGCCGCCCGCGCTCCGCCCGCGATGGCGCACGGTGCCCGCCAGGGTCCCGGGTGCCGGGCCGTTGGACACCTGACGCCCGCCGGGCGGCCGTCCGGCCGACCTGGGATGCGTACGGGGGCGTACGCGCGACACAACTCGGTGGCGTTCGGGGTGAAGATCGGGAAAGCTCGCGCGCATGGTTTCGGTCTTGCAGAACGTGGCGATCGACTGTGCGGATGCCTACGAGCTGGCTCGGTTCTGGAGCAGCGTGACGGGCCGTCCGCTGCATCCGGATGCCAAGCCGGGTGACGAGGAAACTGAGGTGCTGCTGACTGAGGGGCCGGTGCTGTACTTCAACCAGGTGCCCGAAGCGAAGACGATCAAGAATCGGATCCATCTGTGCCTGCGCCCGGAGACCTCGCGCGAGGGCGAGGTGGACCGACTGCTGGGCCTCGGCGCCACATTTGTCGCCGACCATCGGAATCCCGATGGCTCGGGCTGGGCCGTCCTCGCCGATCCCGAAGGCAACGAATTCTGCGTCCTGCGGAGCGAGTCCGACCGAGCGTCCTGACTTCCCGGCGCTCAACGCGCCCCCGCCAGCCAGCGCCAGACCCGTCCCTGAGCCACGATGCCACCACGTGGCCACGCCGCTGACCTGCTCTTTCGCACCCCCTACGTGAAGGTGGCGCCAATGGCGCCCCATATGGCTCTCCATGGCGCCATCGATGTGCCATCATGGTGCCACGAGAGCGCATCTCTCCGTTCGTCGACTGAGGGGTGCGCGTGGGGCGGGCGAGGCAGCGAGAGGTCGGATCATGGAGACAGCGCAGAGCAAGCAGCAGGCGGCACCCGGCGCGTTCACCGCCTTCGCCCGCTTCGTGCTCTGCGGCGGCGGGGTGGGGCTCGCCTCCAGCTTCGCCGTGGCCTCCCTCGGCTCCCGGATTCCCTGGATCCTGGCCAATGCCCTGATCACCGTAGGCTCCACGCTCCTCTCCACCGAGTTACACGCCCGCTTCACCTTCGGCGCGGGTGGGCGCGCGACCTGGCGCCAGCATGCGCAGTCGGCCGGGTCCGCGGCGGCCGCGTACGCGGTGACCTGCATGGCGATGCTGCTCCTACAGCAGCTGGTGGCGACGCCCGGTGCGGTGCTCGAGCAGGCCGTATACCTGTCGGCCTCGGCACTGGCCGGTGTCGCGCGGTTCGCGGTGCTGCGCATCGTCGTGTTCGCCCGAAACCGCTCGCAGGCCACGGCCGCCGTCCTCACCGCCGGCCCCGTGCAGGCGACCGTGACTCGCACCTCGGCCCCGGCCGGCCCCGCGGCACTCTGCCGCGCTGCCTGACCGTTCCCTTCGGCCTTGATGGACGGGGCTCGGAGCGGACGAGGCACAGCCAGTTGGACGGAATGGTGACCGTCAGGTACGAAGTCGGTAACGGTCGCCCAGGAACGGGATTTCAGCGATTCCGCCGGGCAGAACCGATTCGTCGACCACACCATTCAAGCCATGCGAAGGCATACGGGGGCCACCATGCGCACTGTCCGCAACAGCTGGAAGACCTACACCCTGGGGGCCGCGGCCATCGCCGCACTCCTCTCCTCCACGGCCTGTGATGCCGGCGGCACGGACAACCGCAAGAGCCCCACCGCTTCCGGAACCCCGAGTGCGACCGACTCCCCCACACCTACGGGCACTCCGAGCGCATCGGGCACCACCCAGCCCGGCGAGGGGGCCACAACCACTCCTTCGCGGAGCCCGAGCGGCGACAACACCAACATCGCGGCATGCAACGACAACGACCTGTCCATCGACAACTCGGGATGGCGACAGGATTCTGGCCAGCACCTCCTCATCACGGCCACCAACTTCACCGACAAGCCCTGCACCCTCTACCACTACCCGTACGTGCGCTTCGGCACCGACATCGGGGCTCCGTTCGGCAAGGCGGAGTCCAAGCCGCGGGCCATCGCCACGATCGGGCCGAAGGAGAAGGCGTACGCGGGCGTGTTCCTCTTCACAGCGGGTCAGCAGACGTGGACCGCCACGTCGTTCTCCCTCGGCTACCAGGACCGCGCCCTCAACAGCAACAAGGAGGTGGCTCCGCTCGACATCAGGTTGTCGGCCGAGGTCGGCTCCCTCACGATCGGGCCCAAGCCGTGGGTCACGTACTGGAACACCGACCTCCGCGCCATCGAGGACTTCCTGTTCAGGTCAGGCACCAACTGAGCCATGTCTCAGCCGTCCCCTTACGGCAGTGACCAGATCCGGGCCTTGCGGGGGGAACGAGGCTTACGGCCCAGGCATGGCCGCGCGTCGCCGGCGCGGTGACCGATCAGCGGTAGGGTGCGGCCGTGTCCGAGCCTCAGCGCGACCTCGTCGGTTACGGCGTCGAGCCGCCGCACGCCGCCTGGCCCGGCGGTGCCCGCGTCGCCGTCAGCCTCGTCCTGAACTACGAGGAAGGCGGGGAGCAGAACGTCCTCGAAGGCGACCGCGCGTCGGAGGGCTTCCTCCACGAGCTCGTCGGTGCGCCGCCCGTGGCCGGCGGACGCGATCTGAACGTCGAGTCGATGTTCGCCTACGGCTCGCGGGCCGGTTTCTGGCGCATCCACCGCACGCTCGCGGCTCACGGTGCACCGCTCACCGTATACGCCGTGGGGCAGGCCCTGGAACGCAACCCGGGCGCGGCGCGCGCGATGGGCGCCGCCGGTTGGGAGGTGGCGAGCCACGGCTGGCGCTGGATCGACTACCGCCACGTACCCGAGGACGTCGAGCGAGCCGACGTAGCGCGCTCGGTCGCGACGATCGAGCGGCTCGTCGGGCGCCGCCCCGTCGGCTGGTACACCGGGCGGACGAGTCCCCACACGCGGCGCCTGGTCGTCGCGGAGGGCGGCTTCCTCTACGACTCCGACGACTACTCGGACGACCTGCCGTTCTACGTCGAGACCGGCGGCCGCCCGCACCTCGTGGTGCCGTACAGCCTCGACGCGAACGACTTCAAGTTCCTGATCGTCCACGGCTTCACGACCGCGGACGACCTGCTCATGTACCTCGTCGACACGTTCGACACGCTTCATGCCGAGGGCGCCGACCGGCCGCGCATGATGAGCGTCGGCATGCACTGCCGGATCATCGGCCGGCCCGGCCGCATCCGCGCGCTCGACGGGTTCTTGAAGCACGTGGCGCAGCGCGGGGGGACGTGGCTCGCCACGCGCGAACAGATCGCGCGCCACTGGCTCGCCACGCACCCGCCCCTGCGCTGAGCACCCCGCGGTGGCCGGTGGACAGCGGAGGGCGGCCAGGCGCTCCGCTGGTCGGGGCCGGTCAGGTGCCTTCGCCGAGGACCGTGCGGATCAGTGTCCGCTGGGCGTCGGAGAGGAAGGGGTCCTGGAGGTCGATTACCTCGTCGTCGACGGTGATCCGGTAGTGGTAGCCGTCGGCCACGGGGGTGACGGCCCGTTGCGCGAGTTCCTCCAACTCCGTCGCGTCCGCGCGGTCCGAGGTGTCGAGGGCGCGGAGCTTCTCCTGGCCTGCGAAGCCTCCGGAGCGGGTGACCGTGATCAGCATGGCTGTTCCTCCCTGTTCGCAGTGGTGTCGCGCGGCCTGCACGTCGCAGCCACTCGTGCGGTTGCCCCGAACACCAGCCCGCTGTCACGGAACAGGGGAACGGCGCTACGAACGTCCGGAAAGCGCCGCCGCGTGGCCGATCGGTTGTCAGCAGGTCGGCGCCAGCGATGCGCCGTCAGCCGGCTGAGGCCGGTCGCGGCCGTCTCCGCCCGCCCGTCCGTCCGTGCGTGCGGGCAGGCGGGAGTCTTCCGGCCGCAGCGTCCCCCGCTTCGCTCACTCGATGTAGACGCTCCGGCCGTGCGCGATGGTGGCCTGGCCTGTGAAGATCGCCTGCACCACGCGGCCGTCGCAATGCGGGCCCGTCCATACCCAGGCCGTCCCGTCGGTGTGGTTGGAGACCTCCGGCGGGGCGAAGTCTCCCAGGGGGAAGCAACCGCTCGGGTCGCGGTTCGGCACGCCGTCGATGAACAGGATCCCCTGAGCCGCCTGTGCCGTAGCCGGGGTCGCCAGCGCCAGCACCGCGGCCGCCGCGCACGCCCCGAGCAGCCTTGCCGTACATCGCATCATTCGCCTACCTCGTTCCTCTCCCTGACCAGGCGTCATGACCGAGCGTAGCCAGATGCCGACTTTCGGCGGTACGGCGTGCGGTAGTGAAGGAGGGGCGCATGGATCTTGCGGAAGCGGTGCTCGTGGACCGCTCGTGCACTCGGCCCAAGTGTGTCCGGATGCGCGGAACGGCCTAGTCGCACATGCCCGCGTTCCGGTGGACGGCGACGCTGAGGGCATGACCGACGAGCCGATCGTGGTAGTCCATCCCCCGGACCGGAGGGGGCTCCGTGGAGTCTGGGTACGTGGCGAACCTGCCGGCCAGGCGTGGACGGCGCACGAGCTGCGTGACCTGCTCGACCGGTCCGGGCTCGCCGATCTGGACCTCGACGACCCGGCCATCCAGTGGCGCAGGGTGGGCCGTCACGTCTGGCCCGGCCGGGCGGCGACGAGTCACGCGACCGGCGCCCTTCTGGTGGCCGGGCTCCTCGGCTGCATGGTCCTGCTCATTTCCGTTGGACAGGTGGACGCCCTCGGGTCACCGTACTTCGCCAACAGGATGACGGGGTTCCTGCTCATGGCGGGGGGCGCGGTCCAGGGCGTCGCGGCAATCGCGGCACTGGATTTCGCGGGCAAGCGGCAGTGGCCGTACTCCGGAGTGTTCGTCATCGCGGGGGTGCTGATCGCACTGGCCGGAAATGGGTTGTTCCTCGCCATGTGGGCCGGGGAGAGGGAGTACGGAACCCCACTTTTTCCCGTGTTCGTGGCGCTGCTCGTCTGGGCGCTGTGGGCGCTTTGGGTTCTCTTTCGTGAGAAGACGTGGCGGACGGTCCCCCATCCGAAGGGTTTTGCGATCGGCTTCATGATCACCACTGCGCTCACCGCCGCCAATCTGGTCAAATCCGCCTGGTATGAACCGTCCACCGCACCGGTCTCCGTTCAAGCGAGTGCGAAATTCGGAAAGGCGACCCTCAAGGCGACCCCGAAGGGCGATTTCGTCTACGTGCCCGTGACGCTCAGGGTGAAGAACTCCGGGAAGGTGCCGGCGTACATCCTGGGCAGTGCCTTCTGGGTGGTGGGTCGGCAGTTCGCACCCACGGCGGCGGACCGGACGGAGCAGGCCTGGAAGCGGGATCTGGAGACGGGCAAGGACGTCGAGCTGTACGCGAAGCCCCCCGCCAGCACCATGGTCAGTACCGGAGAAATTCTCGGTGCGGGCAGTTACGTGAATCCCGGGACGGAGTTCGTCGTGCAGAAATTGGTCACCCTGCCACGGGAGGCCGAATTCGATGCCCTGACCGCCGAGACGAAGATCCTCACGCTCCGGAAGGACAAGGCGACACTGCCCTCGGGCCTCGAACCCCGCGGATTCTCATGGAACCCGGCGGGAGGGCCCCCGAAATGCACTTGGCCGGACTGCGGCGATGAATTCGTCTATTACGTCGGATACGTCGAGCACAGCAACAACATCGTCAACGTGACCAGAGAGCCGCGCTACCTCAACTCGTGGTGGAGGATGTATGCAGGCGGGGGTGATTCGCAAATCTCGGCAGGAGTCAGGCCGTCCCACCCGGCACGGGAGGAGTCGACCGACTGGGAAGCCGATGAGGTTTACGGGATCGAGAAGATCAAGGGCGGGGGCGATTTGGTTCCGTTCCAACCCCTGGTGGCCAGTGCGCTCAAGGACGCGAGGAAGTAGCCCGTCGAACGCGATCACCACCGGGAGACGACACGTTCGTCAACGGCACGCCACGCCACACCCTTACGCGTGGGGGTGACGGCTTTCACCTGGTCGGGCCAATCGGCGGCGGCCTGCTGCCGCGAATGGCCCAGCGACCGGACACCGGACGTGCCGCGCGTCTGATGAGATGCCTAACGTCGCTGGCAGGCAGATCGGTTCGATTCACCAAGCGTGTGGAGGTGTCATGTCCCATCGAGGCCGCTGGCTGGCAGGCGCCGCCGCAACGGTGATCTCCGTCGCCCTGCTCCTCACCGGGGGCGCCGTCGCCACGTCGCCTGAAGAGAAGTCCGGCGGTGACTTCGAGTCCGACATCGCGGTGGGCGCCTATCTGCACTACGGCTCGCCGGGGGTCGAGAGGATGCAGGGGCTCTCGCGCTGGCTCGGGGGCTCCGAGCTGCGCGCCGGCCACACGTACCTGCCCGGCGACACCTGGACGAACATCGAGGGGGCACCCGACTCCCTGCGCACGTGGGCCGAGTGGCGCAGGGCGAGAGCCGATCGACTGTTCGTCCTGAACGTCCCCATGCTGGAGCACAACGAGGCCGGCCTCACCGACGCCCGGATCGCCGAGCTGCTCCGCACCGGCGCGCGGGGTGCGTACGACCACCACTTCCGGCGGCTGGCCGAGCGCCTGGTCGGCCTCGGGGTGCCGGACACCGTGATCGTGCTCGGCTGGGAGATGAACGGCTTCAACTACACCCACCGGTGCCGGCCCGATCCCGAGAACTGGAAGAAGTACTGGCGGCGCATCGTGGCCGCCATGCGCTCCGTGGAGGGGCAGGACTTCCGGTTCGACTTCGCCCCCAACCGCGGCGTCGACGCGATCGCCTGGACCAAGTGCTACCCGGGCGACGAAGTGGTCGACATCATCGGCATGGACAGCTACGACCAGCCGCCCGGCGATTCCTTCGAGGAGCAGGTCACGCAGCCCTACGGCCTCCAGCAGCAGGTCGACTTCGCGCGGGCGCACGGCAAGCAGATCTCGTACCCCGAATGGGGCCTGTTCCGGAACGGCGACAACCCCGCATACATGCGGGACATGCTGGCGTGGATCGCCGAGCACAGGCCGCTCTACCAGAGCATCACCGACTACTGCCCGCACGGTGTGTGGCAGTGCGGGAAGAACCCGCGCTCCGCGCAGGTGTTCCGGGACTTCCTGTCCGCCCACCAGGGCAGCGATCACTCTTCCGACGGCGACCGCGAGGACCACCAGGCTCAGCCGCAACCGTAAGGCGGGGCGCCCGGGACGGGTGGATCGTCAGGGGCTCGTCGACGCGCCCTGGGTGCGGCGGGCGTAGGCGCGGGCCGCGCGGGCGCGGTCGCCGCAGCGCGTGGAGCACCAGTGGCGCCTGCCGTGCCGGAGGAGGTAGCGGGTGCAGGGAGTGGATCCACAGGCGGTGAGGCGCTCGGCGTCGGGGCCGGTGAGCAGGTCGGCGGCGTTGGCCGCGAGTACGGCGAGGGCGTGCTCGACGATCTGGGCGACGGGGTGGGCCGCTTCGCGGTAGAGGCCGCGGGCCGAGTCCCAGTGGAGCAGGGAGGCGGCCGGGGCCCGGGTGAGCGCGTGGTTGACGGCGGTCAGCGCTGCGGCGGGCGCGGGCAGCCCGGCGACGCGGGCGGCGAGCAGGGCGCGGACCTGTTCGCGCAGGGAGCGCAGCAGGCCGGCGCACGTCTCCGCCAGGCCGGTGCCGGCCGGGGCAAGGCCTCGGTCGACGAGCCACTGTTCGGCGGAGGCGGGGGTGCCCAGGAGGTCGACGTGATGCCCGCCGGGCAGGGCGATGGCGCTGTTGGCGAGGTCGAGGGCGGGGTACTCCTCGGCGCCGGGCGCGGGCGTCAGCGGCTCGGCGGTCACGATCTCTTCCATAGCTCTCATGGTACAACTCGCGGCCTTCCGTGATTCTCACGTTAAGGCTTGCGTTCATCCGTGAGAACCCTCTACGGTGATCACGGATGAACCACTCCTTAACCGTGAGGTTGCTCATGTCTGCCACCGGCACCACCGCCTTCGAGCAGTTCCCCGTCCGCGTCTTCGGCGGCCCCACCGCCCTCTTCGAGTACGGCGGTCTGCGGTTCCTCACCGACCCGACCTTCGACGCCCCCGGCGACTACCCGGCGCGCGGCGGCTCGTTCCTGGTCAAGACCGCGCCCGCCGCCGGCACCCCCGCCGACCTGGGCGACGTCGACGTGGTCCTGCTCTCCCACGACGAGCACGCCGACAACCTCGACACCTCCGGCCGGGCCCTGCTCGCCGACATCCCGCTCACCCTCACCACCCCCGGCGGCGGAGAGCGCCTGGGAGGCGGGGCCAGGGGGCTGGCCGACTGGGAGTCCGTCGAGCTGGACCGCCCCGGCGACGGCACCGTCACCGTCACGGCCGTGCCCGGGATCCACGGCCCCGGACCGCGCGAGGAGGTCGAGCCGATCACCGGCCAGGTCGTCGGTTTCGTCCTGACCGGCGAGGGCCTGCCCACCGTCTACGTCAGCGGCGACAACGCCTCGCTCGACGCGGTCAAGGAGATCGCCGCCCGGTTCGCCCCCGTGGACACCGCCATACTCTTCGCCGGTGCTCCCCGGTTCCCCGTCCTCTTCGACGGCGAACCGCTCGTCCTGAGCAGTGCGCAGGCCGCCGAAGCCACCGAGATCCTGGGCGCCCGCCGGGTCGTCCCCGTCCACTACGACAGCTGGGCCCACTTCACCGAAGGCCGGGACCAGTTGGTGGCCGCCTTCACCGCAGCCGGGCTGGCCGACCGCCTCGACCTGGGCGGACGCCCGGACCTGGGCGGGCGGGACTGACGGGGCGGGGGGTCCGTCAGCCGCAGTGGGGACCTGCGGCTGACGGACGTCTTCCCGGCCCGGCCCGGCCCCGCCGGCCGGCCGGCTACGCGGCGCCCGTCATGCGGGCGAACACCACCACGTTGCTGTCGTAGTAGTGCTTCTTGGGGTCGAAGTCCCCGCCGCAGGTGACCAGGCGAAGGCCCGCGTGGTCGAGGTTCTTGTACACCTCCAGCGTGGGGAACTCGGCCTTCGGGTACTCGGCGACCCGG
Source organism: Streptomyces sp. NPDC005533 (assembly GCF_042871845.1). Taxonomy (NCBI): domain Bacteria; kingdom Bacillati; phylum Actinomycetota; class Actinomycetes; order Kitasatosporales; family Streptomycetaceae; genus Streptomyces; species Streptomyces sp. NPDC005533. The sequence goes on from NZ_JBIAJH010000055.1 coordinate 19,058, forward strand.
TCCACGGTGAAGGTGACCGTCTTGCCGTCCCGCCGGGCCACCTTGATGGTGTCGCCGGCCTTCATCGTCTTCAGCTTCTCGAACACTGCGGCTGCTCCGTTCCACGTGACATGACCGGCGATCACGGCCGGGCCCTGCGAACCGGGGGTCGGCCCCGGCTCGTACCAGCCCGCGAGCGCGGGGTCCTTCGGGGTCTGCATGGTGCCGTCCGCGTTCTGCCGGAGGGTCTCCAGGGAACTGGACAGCCCGAGGGAGGGGATGGTGATCTTCTGCGGCTCCGACCGGGCGAGGGCGGGCTCGGCCCCGCCCGCACCGCCCGTACCACCCGAGCCGCCCGTAGCCGTATCCGTACCGCTCTGCGCTCCGTCCGCGGGTGCCGCGGCGGCCGGCGCCCCGCCCTGGAGGGTCTGCCCCGCCGGGGCGGGCGGTTTCGCCGCGTCCTGGCCCGCGCACCCCGCGAGGAGCAACCCGGCGAGAGCGGCGGCCGCCAGGGGGCCTGCGGTCCGGCGTAGGGGCCGCGCGGTGGAGCCTGCGGGTGCGGGCACAGCGGGGGTGGGGGTGGAGGCGGAGAGCGCAGGAGCCGGCTTCACGCGCCGCCCCCGGTGGTCTTCCGGCGGACGGGGACGGCCACCGCCCGCCTCGTTGCGACCGCCACCGCGCCGGCCACCACCGCGAGTACGGCGATCGCCGCACCGTCGCGCATCGTCACCGGCGCCGCCGCCTGCTCCGTCGACCCACCGCCGGTCTCGATGCCGCCGACCGGAATGGACCCCACGGCCGCCCCCTTGACCTCCCCGCAGTTGGTCGGAGCCGTGGCCTCCTGGGGCAGCTTGGGGTCGAGCTCGCTCTTGCCGGCCCCCTCGAAGTCGTACTTCTTGTTCTTGTTGCGGTCGATGCCGTGCTGCACGACGTGCAGGTCCTTGATGTGGTCGACCACGTCCTGGCCGACGGTGATCGTCCGCTTGTAGGAAACCTTGCCCTGCTTGTCGGCGACGGGCATGCGGTCCACGGCGAGACCGCTGGTGGCCTTGGTGTCCCCGGTCGTGGTGAGGGAGATGTTGATGTCGCCGTAGTCGTGCGTGGCCTCGGTGTTGCTGAGGACCCCGTCGCGGTCGGTGTCGTCGGTGGCGTCCGGGCAGTGGAAGTCGTGGCCCTTCGTCGAACCGTGCAGATGCTGGGCCGACGGCTGTCCGGGCACCATGCCCTTGGACTCGATCTGCACGCTGAGTTGGTTTCCCTTGAGGCTGAGCATGACCGTACCGCTGGAGCCCGATTCGTTCAGCTGCGCCAGGTCGATCTGGTACGCCTTTCCGCCCTCCGCGAGAGCTGGTCCGGAAAGGCCGAGGGTGAGGAACACGGCGGCGGGTGCGGCGGCGAGAACCACGAGGCGACCGGTGCGCTTGACTATCACTTTCGCTCCTGTTCCGTGGATCCCCAGGGCGGGAATCGCAGGTCGTACGGGGGTGGAGCCGAGCCCCTGTCGAGGGGACTCGCTCCTTCTTCGGCGCCCCAACTCCCGCAGATGGTGCCGTGTGAGGCACTTCAGACGACGGCCGCGGCTGACAGCCGCCCACCGGTCATCCAGATGCATGACATCGCATCGGTCAGGGCAGGAAATCGGGCAGCCTCGCAGAGCATTTCGGAGAGCACGAGAATTCCGTGCGCGGTGCGCTTCGGATCGCGGTTCCGGTGCAGCCAGACCACCGCGTCACCCAAGGGGCGGCGCCCCAGGAGGATCCCCGAACGCCGCACGTCGGCGGCCGACTCCAGGTCGGAACGGCCGCCGCCGAACGGCAGGGCCTGCGCCCGACGGATTCCCGGTGGGGCGACCGAGTCCCGCACGTGGCGGACGTACGCTTCCGGGGGCGCCTGCCCGTTCTCGAAGGTGTTGCGGAATCCGACGATGCGAAGGCCCGCGTTCTGCAGGCGGAGCTCGATGTAGAGCTCGATGAACAAACCTCGAAACTGAATGCGCACGGGGAGGTGGGGCATTCCCCCCTCCCCGCGCCCGGCCCTGCCGAAAGCGCCCTGAGCATCTTCCACCCTCGACCGGATGGCCGACGTCAGGACCCGATACTCGTCCACCGATGCGTACGCCGGGGAAAACGACACGGGTTTCAGCATGGCCGCCCGTATCAGGTGAAGGGGCCGGAACTCGGGCCCCTCGGAAGTAATCTGACCGCAATCGGTTCGATTCTGCTGCACTCACGCACGCACACCCACCGCCTTCGAGATCATTCCGATCGCCGACGGGTCTCACTTCCCCATCGCCGGGTTCGGTTCGGTTGGGACCTTTGTAGTCCTCCTGGCGGCGGCAGAACGAATACTTGGCCTCTCGTGCTAAGAAATCAGCGCACGATCCTGATGACCGGAGACTGGCCGCCTCCCGCCAACAAGCCCTGTAGGGCAGCGAATTGGCTGCCCACCGCCCATGCACGGCACCTGAGATCGCCCGCCCGGCCGTACCCACTGGGGAGTCTCCGCGCAGGGACTTCGCCAGCACGGCCACGTGCCGGGCGGCTCCGGCAGGGGGACGCCGGTCAGCGCGGCCAGTTCGCGGGCCGCCGGGAGGTGAACCGCATCCCGCACGACGTACGCAACCATCGGGGTGGCTTCGCCGCACGGCTCGCACAAGGAGAGCCTGCCGCATCGTCGGGGCCGAGGACCCCTTCTGCTGCCCCGGCTGACCTGGGCGCTGGAGGTATGGACGCCCAGCACGCCGGTCCGCCCGCTTCGCCGCGTCGTTCCGGCCCTCGCCCGGGTGTCCTTCGCCGCTCTGCCGGAGCGCCACGGCTGGCCTGCCGGAGCCGGGGGCCCGGGCGAGCGTCGTTCGCGAGGGGTCGCTCGGCCTCGCTGCCGTTGCTGGGCGTGCTCGCCGAGCGGGGCCGGCGGCCGCACGGTCGCGCTGCACCGTCTGCCGGACGGCCCGCGCATAATGCGCTTCGGAGCACCCCCGGGTGCGCAGTAGCATCCCCGGATGCCGAACATAGAGACCCTGACGCCCGCGGCCGGGCAGGCCGACTCCGTCGGACTGCGGGCGTACGACCCCGACCTGCTCGCACGGTGCGTCGTCGACGGTGCGCAGCCCTGGTGGCGGCGAACGGCTTGCGTGGAGGCGCTGGTCGGTCGGGTGCCGCAGGCGCGGGTCGGCGAACTACTCGCGTGCGTCCGCGACACCGAGGACTCGGGGACGGTCCGCAAGGCACTCCTGGAGCTCATGTCGGACCGGGCCGAGCTCCTCCCCTGGCTTCGGGACGAGGACCGCCGGCGCGAGGAGGCGTACGGCATGCCGGAGGCGGTACTCCAGGCGCGCGCGGCCCTCGGGGACCGCACGGCGGCGGCCGAGTTGGCGACCCTCGCCTTCAGCCACTGGTGGACCCGCCGGGCGGTCGGGGAGGCCGGACTGGACGCGCTCGTGGAGCGGCACGGGGCGGAGGCGGTGCTCTCGGAGCTCGGCGGCGGGCGGCCGGAGGACCGGGCCGTCGCCTTGCGCATACGGGACCGCGCAGGCGAGGACGTCACCGACGCGCTCGCCGACCCGGACCCGGGGGTGGCCCACCTCGCGCAGTCGCTGCTGACCTGCCCGGACCGGCTCCGCGCCTACCTCGCCGAGGCTCCGACGGTCGACGCGGCACTGTGGGCCGCGTACGCCCTGCACCGGCTGACCGATGACGTGGCGCGGACCCGCGCCGTGTACGAGGCGCTGGGGCGGCCCCGGGTGGAGGTCGAGGGTCTGGACGAGGAGATCCGCGCGGCGATCGTGCACGAGTACGGGCACGAGTGCGAGAAGCAGAGCGACCCGCGCTGGCGGATCGAGGCCCTGTGCACCGAGCCGCCGCAACCGCCGGACGAGGAGCGGCAGCTGGCCCTGGCCTCGGCCGCGCTGGCGGCGGCGGGGCTGGCTCCCCGCCCGCCGCTCTCCTGCGGTGACGCCCACCGACAGGGCGGCGGCACGTACCACGTGATCGGGTACGGGGACGGCGGCAGGAGCGAGGTCTTCGTCAGCACGCTGGGGCGGTTCGCCGGCGACCACGAGGACGATCCCGCCGCGCGCGCCGCGCTGGAGGCGGCCGGTTTCCGCTGGATCGACGGCCCCACCGGGTCGATCCGCGTCCCCGGCCTCGGCGTCTACTACTTCGGGGCGCGTGCCCCGCTCGACGTCCACACCCTGTTGTTCTACTGGCAGGACTGAGGGAGCAGCCGTCCGTGCCATCAGGGTGTTCACCGCGCCGGTAGGCGCACTCTTATTGCCGTGCAGCCGCGGTCGAAACCCCGATCGGCGGACGAAGAGATCACATTCAAGTGGCACATATGAGACACGGCAGAGACGTTATCCGCTCGTTATAAACTCAGAGGTGCGGTGGAAATATCCCGATTTTGCACAGGAATACGCACCCCTCCTCGGCGTTCCCTGACTCTGGTAAGGCGCCCGCGAATATCACGGGCCCCGCCGGTTCCGTAACCCCTTGGGCCCATGCAATTTGGTCCGGTGCTGGGTAACTTCGGCCCGCATGACTGCTCATGCAGAACTGGCCCGTTACAGGAAGACCCCGCCCCCCACCCCGTCCACTCCGGCCGCCTCGACGACGTTGACGACATCGACGACGTCGGCGGCTCACATCGACCGACCCCGCCCGGGTGACGGCCCCCTGCTGTGGCGGATGGCCCGTGACTCCGGGACGCTGGACCTCAACTCGTCCTACAGCTATCTCCTCTGGTGCCGTGACTTCGCCGGCACCTCCGCGGTGGCCCGCGACCGGTCCGGGCAGGCCGTCGGATTCGTCAGCGGCTACCTGCGGCCCGACAGCCCCGGAACCCTGCTCGTCTGGCAGGTCGCCGTCGACGAATCCGTCCGCGGACTGGGAGTCGCCGGGGCCCTGCTCGACGGCCTCTCCGCCCGCGTTGCGGCGGACCACGGACTGAGCTTCCTGGAGGCCACCGTCTCCCCCGGAAACCTCGCGTCGGAGCGGCTCTTCGCCTCGTACGCCGCACGGCACCGCGCCACGCTGACGCGCGAAGTGCTGTTCGCCGCCGAGGAGTTCCCGGACGACGGGCACGCCCCCGAGGTCCTGCACCGCATCGGGCCGCTCCCCTTCTGATCCCGGATCCCCACCGGGTCCCGGCTGTTCCGGGCCGCCACCCCGAACACACCGAACACCCCGAACGAACACCCGTACCGAACACCCCCACGTTCATTGGAGAGATGTCTTGACCATGACCGAGCCGGTCCTGTCCGTATTCGAGACCGTGGAGTCCGAGGTGCGCAGCTACTGCCGCGCCTGGCCCGTCGTCTTCGAGCGCGCCACGGGAAGCCGGCTGTACGACGAACACGGCCGCGGTTACCTGGACTTCTTCGCGGGCGCCGGATCCCTGAACTACGGCCACAACAACCCCGTCCTCAAGCGGGCCCTGCTCGACTACCTGGAGCGGGACGGCATCACGCACGGCCTCGACATGGCGACGACCGCCAAGCGGGCCTTCCTCGAAACCTTCCGGTCCCACGTCCTTGAACCCCGCGCACTGCCGTACAAGGTGATGTTCCCGGGGCCGACCGGGACCAACGCCGTCGAGGCGGCGCTCAAGCTGGCGCGCAAGGCCAAGGGCCGCGAGTCGGTCGTCTCCTTCACCAACGCCTTCCACGGCATGTCGCTCGGCTCCCTCGCCGTCACGGGCAACGCCTTCAAACGGGCCGGCGCCGGTATCCCCCTGGTCCACGGCACGCCGATGCCGTTCGACAACTACCTCGGCGGCCAGACCCCCGACTTCCTGTGGTTCGAGCGCCTGCTGGAGGACCAGGGTTCCGGCCTGAACCACCCGGCGGCGGTCATCGTCGAGACGATCCAGGGCGAGGGCGGGGTCAACGTGGCGCGCGCGGAGTGGCTCCGCGCCCTCGCGGACCTGTGCAGGCGCCGCGACATGCTGCTGATCGTCGACGACGTCCAGATGGGCTGCGGCCGGACCGGCGAGTTCTTCTCCTTCGAGGAGGCCGGCATCACTCCCGACATCGTCACGCTGTCCAAGTCCATCAGCGGCTACGGGCTCCCCATGTCCCTGTGCCTGTTCAGGCCCGAACTCGACCTGTGGGAGCCGGGCGAGCACAACGGCACGTTCCGCGGCAACAACCCGGCCTTCGTCACCGCGACCGCCGCCCTGGAGACCTACTGGGGAGACAACACCCTGCGCGACCAGACCCACGTCCAGGGCGCGCGCATCGAGAGCGCGCTGGGCGAGCTGTGCGGCGAACACGGGCACCTGGGTGCGACGTACCGGGGCCGCGGCTTGGTCTGGGGCATCGAGTTCACGCAGAAGGAGCGCGCCGCGGAGGTGTGCCGGAGGGCCTTCGGGCACGGTCTCCTCGTCGAGACGTCGGGCCCCGAGGGCGAGGTCGTGAAGCTGCTCCCGCCGCTCACCGCCACCCGTGACGAGCTCGACGAGGGCCTCGGCATCCTCGCCCGCTCCGTCCGCGAGACCGCCTGACCGGCGCCCCGCACCCCCGCCAGGCACCCCGCACCCCGCACCCCGCACCACGTACGCACCACGAAGGGCACCACCATGATCGTCCGCTCGTTCCGGGACATCGAGGGAACCGACCGCCACGTCAAGGCGGCCTCCGGCACCTGGGAGAGCAAGCGCATCGTCCTGGCCAAGGAACGCGTCGGCTTCTCACTGCACGAGACCGTCCTGTACGCCGGCACCGAGACGTCCATGTGGTACGCGAACCACGTGGAGGCCGTCGTCTGCACGCAGGGCGAGGCCGAGCTCGAGGACGAGGAGACCGGCCTGACCTACACGATCACACCGGGAACCATGTACCTCCTCGACGGCCACGAGCGGCACACCCTGCGCGTGAAGCAGGAGTTCCGCTGCCTGTGCGTCTTCAACCCTCCCGTGACCGGCCGGGAGGACCACGACGAGAACGGCGTGTACCCGCTGCTCACCGAACCCGACCAGCCCAGCTGACGTACCCGAACACGCAGAGAGGAGAGGCAGGCACCACCATGACCTACGCATCCACCCGCACCGTGCACGACCTGTATCCGACCCGGGGCTCCGAGGAGGTGCTCACCGGCCGCGTGGACCCCGTCGTCTGGTCCGAGCCCGGCACACCGGGCCCGATGTGGGCCCACGAGCTGGAGAGCTTCGAGCGCGACGGCTTCCTGTCCGTGGACGAACTCGTCGTCGGAGCCCAGGATCTGCCGCGCACGCCCCACGACGCGCGGATCGGCGGCGAGGGCCGCGAACACCTCGCTGATCCGGTGGACCTCGAACACGGAGCGCACTTCGCGGGAGTTCGGCTCCACGATGGACCTCTCGTCGGCCAGCGTCGACGGGTCACGCAGCAGCCGGTCCATCTCGTCCCGGTAGACGTCCACCTCGTCGACGTGCACCAGTCACGCATCAACGTCAAGCCCGGGTTCGGCGCCAGCGGCTTCTACTGGCACTCCGACTTCGAGACGTGGCACGCCGAGGACGGTCTGCCGCACATGCGCACCGTGTCGGTGTCCATCGCGCTGACGCCGAACCACCCCACCAACGGCGGCCTGATGATCATGCCCGGCTCGCACCGGAGCTTCCTGGGCTGCGCGGGTGCGACGCCGAAGGACAACTACAAGAAGTCCCTCCAGATGCAGGACGCCGGTACCCCGTCGGACGCGGCGCTGACCAAGTTCGCGTCGGCCTGCGGCATCAAGCTCTTCACGGGCAAGGCGGGCTCGGCCACCTGGTTCGACTGCAACGCGATGCACGGATCGGGGGACAACATCACGCCCTTCCCGCGCAGCAACGTGTTCCTCGTCTTCAACAGCGTCGAGAACCGCCCGTCGCCTCCTTTCGCCGCGCCGGTGCGCCGTCCGAGGTACATCGCGTCGCAGGACTTCACCCCGGTGGGCTGACGCGTCCGCTCCGCCGCCGCGAGGACGCACGGCGGGGGGCCGGTGCTCCGGTCTCCCGCCGTGTCCGACCTCGCTGGGCTCGACCTCGCTGGGTCCGGCCTCGCTGGGTCCGACCTCGCTGGGTCCGGCCGGTCAGGGCTCCCGTCGCATGGAGCGCAGGCGGTCGGCGACGTCGTACACGCTCAGGCGCAACGTACGGATGTCCGTGATCAGGTCGCGCCAGGGTGCGAAGGCGGTGTCCACGTCCTGGCCGCCGGCCCGGATGTAGGCCACCGCCACGCCGTAGCCGAAGTACTCGTTCCTGGCCGGCAGCGGGCGCAGCAGCACGATCTGTTCCAGCAGCGCCGCCGACCGCCAGTACGCGTCCGGCTCGTCGGCCGCCAGCGCCGGGGTGTTCACCCGGTGCCGCGCGACCGCGGCCACCAGACCGGAGTAATCAGACACCCCCAGCTCGTTGCCGAGGAGCTCCTCCTGCCGGTCCAGGAGCCAGCGGATGTCGATGTGCAGCTGCAAGATCAGGCCGCCCGGTGTCCGCCCACGGGCGACGGCGGCCCGCCGAACTCGCGGTCGAAGGCCTCGGCGATGCCCGGCTGGGAGACCGCTTCGCGGAACGCGGCGGTCGCCCGGCCGAGCGCGAGCTGGTTCTCCTGCTCGATGGCCAGCTCCGCCAGGTAGGCGCGCACGCTCATGCCGTGTGCGGCGGCCACCGCCGCGAAGCGGTCCCGGGTGACCGAGTCGATCTTCACCGTCGTATCTGCCATACCTCCGAGTATGCACGCATGAATACCCTCGCGAATACCCTTCGGGAATTCACCGGGCCGCGCGGGGTCCCGCACAGCGCGGTCGCCCTGTCGTCATCCGCCGCCGCCCCGCCAGATGTTGTCGAAGGCCGCGTCCTCGATCGCTCGCCGTTGCCGTACGGACGCCAGTTCCACCAGCGCGTCGCTTACGGCGGCCAGCACGGTCGCGACGTCGTCGTCGGCCACGTCCTGGACGTCCTCGGTCGGCTTCCCGCCGACGCCCAAGGCCCCGGCGAGGGTGGTGAGGACGGGTTCGTCCGCTGCCCAGCGGTCCGCGGCCCGGCGGCGCGCGGGCGAATCGGCCAGCGCCAGCTGACCGGCCCGGAAGGAGATCCCCTGGCGGGGTTGCCGCACGAGCTGCCCGTCGGCCTCCAGCTCGGCCCGGTAGGCATCGGACAGGCCGCGGCCGCGGCGCCACAGCCAGTCGGCGACCGACTCGTACGGCTCTTCCCGAACGAGCGACGCGGCCGCCTGCTCCAGCAGGCGATCAGCCTGGGCGCTCTGGTCGCCCGGCACGATGTGATCCCCGTCCAGCCCGACGGCCTCGGCCGCGAGGAGGTCGATCACCTCGGCCCCGGCGAGCGCGAGAGACAGCTCACCCTGTTCGACGGGGCTATCGGCCCCCGCGTCCAGGGCAATGATCAACAAGTCCCGCGGTGTGGTCATCAAGGGCTCCTCTCAACCGTGCAGGCAGGTCGCCGGCCCATTATTGATCGACTCGGCCCCCGACGGTCGTGTGTATGCGCATACGCGTCGGCCCCGTTCGCCGCCCCGCGCGCCGTGAGGTGCGCTGCCAGGGCCGCGGTCGGGCGGTGACCAGGGCCGCGGCGCCGGCCGCGCCGCCTCAGCGGAACTCGTGGACGACTTGGATCTCGCGGACGATGTGAGCGTTGAACTCGTCCAGTTCCTCGGCCGGAACCCACAGCTCGAGGATCGTCCGGCCCCCGGCCTGCTGGACGGGGTACCGGCTCAGGAACTCCGACTCGACCTCGAACCGGGTCACGAAACCGACACCGCTGTGCTGCACGTTCCAGTCCCGGGCGATCCTGATCGCGTAGTCCTCGTTGAGGACCGGGTAGAAGATCGGCTGCTCGGGGAGGCGGGGCGGCCACGCACGCCAGTTCAGCTCCCGGACCAGGTCCAGCTCCTGGGGGCCGGTGGGGCGCCACAGGGTCGTCGTCGCATGCTGCCCGGTCATGTGCATCGCTCTCTGAACGCGGGAGGCCCGCTGGTACGGCTGGTCGGAGACGGGACGATACCGACGCCGGCAGCTCGACGCCCACACAGTTTCGCCCTTGGTCACCGCCACGCCCAGCCGATGGGCTCCGGTCCCCTCCCCCTCTCGCGGCCGTGCCTTGAGGTCCCGCGGGCTAGGCTCGTAGCCGATCATCACCACGAGGAGGGGGAACCGACGATGTACGGGACGGTCACGGCGGTCAGCAGCAACGGCGAGTACTCGTTCACCAAGCCGAACCGGGAGAGCATCACGCTGCTCGCCGGTCTCGGGGTGGAGGGCGATGTCCATGCGGGTGTGACGGTCAAGCACCGCTCGCGGGTCGCGCAGGACCCGACGCAGCCGAACCTGCGGCAGGTCCACCTCATCCACGAGGAGCTTTTCGCTGAGGTCGCTGCGGAGGGATTCGAGGTGGCGCCGGGCGACCTCGGCGAGAACATCACCACCCGTGGAATCGACCTGCTCGGCCTGCCCGTCGGCACGCTGCTGCACATCGGCGACGATGCCGTGCTGGAGGTGACCGGCCTGCGCAATCCCTGCATGCAGATAGACAACTTCCGGCACGGACTGCTGAAGCAGGTAGTCGGCCGCGACGAGGCCGGGAACGTCGTGCGCAAGGCCGGAATCATGTGCGTCGTGAAGGAGGGCAGCTCCGTACGCCCGGGTGACACGCTCAGGGCGGAGCTTCCCAGCGGTCCGCACCGACCCCTCGAGCGGGTCTGACCCCTCCCGCCCGACTCCCGCTCGCCCGCCCGCCCGCCGCGCGGGCGTCGCGGTCGAGGCCGCCGATGCGCACCGCTTCCGGCCTGGGGGTCAGCGTGGCCGCAGGCTCCTGAAGGGACGCGTGTACGTGCACCCCCGCCGCGGCCCACGCCTGGGCGAACTCGCTCTTCCCCTAGGGCTGTTCCACCGCCAGGCGGAAGCAGGCGAAGAAGGCCTCGGCAGGCCCGGATTCGGCGGCCGGCGGGGCGGTGCGGGCCGCCGTGGTCTCCAGCCTGCGCACCATCACCACCTTTAGGAGCGCTTCCTTGGCGGGGAAGTGCCTGAGGAGCGTACCGACGCCGACCCCGGCGGTTCGTGCGATCTCCTCGCTCGGCACCCCGACTCCGCCAGCGGTGAACACCTCCGTGGCAACATCCAGGTGCTGCGGGTCCGCGACGGCTGCTCGTCAGCAGCCGGGACTACCACGACCGCCGACGGGAAGCTCCCTCAATTGATGGCGGCGCTGGAAGGCGAGTAGCGCCGACGGCACGGGGGACGGGCTCCGGATCGCCATGCCCGTCGCGGCCGTCGAGCGGCGTTCCTCGGTCCTCTTCGGTGGCGACGGCTCCGGCGGAGAGGAGCGTCGCGGCGGCGAGGCCGCCCCAGAGCGCGGCCGGACCGTGGGGGGCGAGGCCGGTGATGACCGCCGGGGAGACGGCCAAGCCGAGGCCCGTGGAGAGCTCGAAGCGGGCGAGGGTGCGTCCCAGGACATGGGCCGGGGCGAGGAATGTGACCAGCGCGGTGGCACTGCCGGCGTAGATGATCTCGCCGACGGTGCAGAGCACGGACACCGCCGCGACGGCCGGGGCGCCCCAGCCGTGTCCCCCTGCGGTCGCAGCGAGGAAGCCGAGGTAGGACACGGCGAGGACCACGCCGGCGAGGGCCAGCACGGTCCGCCGCGAGAAGCGGGACATCAGGACGGTGACGGGAACCTGCAGGGTGACCACGAGCACCGTGTTGGCCACGAAGATGGCCGCCGACCACACCGGGGATGCGTGCAGCTGTGTCACCAAGACCAGCGGGAGCGCGATCTCGGGGACGTTGAGGCAGAACGCGTAGACCACGTTGGCGGCCAGCAGCGCGCGCATCCGGGGTGCGGGCCGTCCGTCGTCCCCGCCCGCCGCCGGGGTGGCGGCCGGTTGTGCGAGCAGCCGGACCGACCACGCCAAGGCCGCCGCGGTGAGATAGGCGAGCCCGGTGAGCGCGGCGAGCGCCTGCAGGGCGGGGGTGCCGCCCGCCAGGCAGGCGGTGGCGAGGAGCGCGCCCGCGCCCATGCCGGCGTTGCGCAGGGCGCGGCCCGCCGCCAAGGCGGTGTCGCGATCGCGGCCGTGCGCGACCGTGGCCACAAGCGCCGCATGGGCCGCCGGCCAGGCCTGGTTGCCGATGCTGAGGAAGAGCGCAGCCGTAGCGAACGGCCAGAGGCGCCCCGCCGGGGTGGCCAGCAGCAGCGCTACGCCGAGTACGCGTACCAGCATCGACGCTGCCACGACCGTGCTGCGTGCGCCCTGGTCCAGCCACCGCCCCACCGCGGGCATGCACACCAGGCCCACGACGACGCCGGCCGTCATGGCGATGCCGATGGCCGGCGCGGACAGCCTCAGCGCCGTCACCCCGTAGAGCAGCAGAAAGGGGCGCAGCAGGCCGGTGCCGAGGGCGTCCACGAGCAGGGCGACGGCATAGCGGGGGCCGCCGGAGGCGCGGACGAGGGCGCCGGGCCGGATCTTGGTGGTGGTCGTCATGGCGTCAACGTGCGTTCGGGCGCCGGCCCGGGCACGTGGGTTGACGGACTTCGTCAACCGGTGCCGTCGCCGACCGTCCGGGCGGTGATGATGACGGCGTGACGTTGAGGATCGACATCAGCGGACTGCCGTCCGAGCGCCTGCGGTTCGCCGCTTCCCCGCTGGCCGAACTGACCGCGATGCTGCACGTGCTGGCCGAACCCGGACACCATCCGCACCTCGCCGGCTGGGCCGGGGATGTCTGGGCCCGGTTGCGGCCGGAGTTGGCCGAGCGCCTGCGGGAGGCGGAGTTCCTCTGGCGTTCCTCACAAGCCGACTTCCTGATCCCCGCCCGGCCCCGGCCGACCCTCGCGGAGGAGTTGGACGACGTGGACCGGATCGACGACGAGACGTACGTGACGGCCGCGCTCGTCACCACCTGCGGCAGCAGCCGCTTCCCTTCCGCCGGCCCGTCACCGTCGACGTCGTCGTCATCGCCGGCGGCGCCGTCGCCGCTCACCGACGCGGCGGCGCGCGAGCGGGCTCTGGACCTCGCCCAGGCACGCGGCGGGCGGCAGGAGGCCTTCGCGGAGCGGCTGCTCGCGGACCCGGCCGCCGTGCGGGCCCGGGTGCGCCAGACCCTCGAACAGTGCGCCGAGGCCTTCTTCGACGCGGCCTGGGCGGGTGTCGCCGTGGAACTCGCCACCGACCTGCGCCTGAAGAACGACCTGTTGAGGCACCAGGGCATCGAGGCGGCGCTCGCGTCGGTCTCCGGGTCGGTCACGCTCGCAGCGGACGGCGACTGCATCGTCGTGGACAAGCTGCAGGACAAGTCGACCGCCGCTCACGGCACCGGGGTCACTTTCATCCCCAGTGTCTTCGGCCGCCCGCACCTGGTGGCGGTGCACGCGCCCGGGTGGCATCCGGTGGTCCAGTACCCCGTGGCCGAGCCGAGCCCCTCCGAGCCGGTACCGCTGGAGACGGTCACCCTCCGGCTGGAGGCCCTCGCCCATCCCGTACGGCTGCGACTGCTGCGCACCCTGGCCCGCGGCCCGCACACCACCGGCGAGCTGGCCCACACCTGGGAACTGTCGCCCCCGGAGGTCTCCCGCCACCTCGCCGTCCTGCGCCGGGCGGGCCTGCTCACGGCCCGACGGCACGGTCGCTACGTCCGTTACACCCTCAACCTGCCCGATCTGACGGCGCTGGGTACGGACCTGCTGGCGGCCGTGCTGCGCTGAGCGGGCCCGGCCTGCCGCAACCTCTGCGATCGGGACCGGCTCGGCCGCCCTGTACCCGCCGTGACGCCCAGGCCAGGGAGCTCGTGGCCGTCCGGCCGGGCACGACGATCGAAGCCACGGTGCCGGCGACGTCAGCGGGTGGCCTGCACGTACCCCGAGGCCGCCCAACGGCGCAGCGCTGCCGTGGCCTGGTCGGCTTCGTTCGGACGCAGACCGGCTATGGAGATGTGGTGGTTGGCCTCGGGCACATTGAAGAAGTAGGAATCGGAGGTGCCGTTGCCGGGGCGGAAAGGTTCGGCGACGGCTATGTCGTTCTCGCCGTTGACGAAGATGAGCGAGCGGCCGTGCCCGCGTACCCAGCGGTCGATGTCCGCCATCGCCGAGGGCTGGTACCGCAGGGGGATGTCCCGCGGCACATAGCTGCGCATCTCCTGTACGCCCGGGTGGCGCAGCAGTCCGTCCAGATGGGGAGCGGCGAACTGTGCGTACCCGAGCTGGGTGCCCAGTTGGTAGAAGTACGGCGTGAAGGCCGCGAGGTTCTGGTCGGTGTAGACGGGCAGCTGGGTCACCCGGGCGACCCAGGTGTAGAGGGCATCGTCGGTGGATGTGGCGGCGGGTACGGACGCGCAGCCGCCGGCGGGTTGGTGCATCCAGAACATCATCGGGAGGCGCAGCACGGCGAGTTCGAACGCGCGGTCCGCGCTGCCGATGGTCTGGAGGGTCTTGTTCTCGCCCTCGGCCCACCGGGCGTACCGATCTGTCATCGCTGCTCGCCGTATCAGCGCCTCGCGCTGAGCGGACTTGATCGCCTCACGGCACTCGGTGGTACCGACCTGTTCGAGGCGGGCGTCGTACGCGCTGTCGTCCTTGTCGTCCGTGTTGTTGGGGGCCGAGTAGGCGACCGTACCGGCCACGTCTTCTGGATAGAAGCGACGGTGATATACGGCCGTCATCCCGCCTTTGCTGCCGCCGGCGGAGATCCACGCGCCGCGGTAGATCCTCTTGAGGGCGGTGATGAGCCGATGGTGGTCACTGGCCGCTTGCCAGATGGTGAGCTTGGACCAGTCCGGGTCGTCAGGCCTGGAGGTCCCGAAATACCGCTGCTCGGTGGTGATCTGGTTGGCGTCCAGCAACTCGGTCGGTTCGGTCAGGCGGTTCGGAGACGGTCCGAGCTCGTAGCCGCTGGAGTAGAGGACCATGGGGCGCCGGGTCGACTTGTGCACCAGAGTCAGCCGCTGGTCGAAGGAACCTTGGTCGGCATGCCGATGGTCGGTGGGCTGGCGGTAGCTGAGGTCGAGGACGATCTGGCCGGAGGCGGCGGGCCGTTCGGCGAGGACGCGCATTCCGGGGACGGCCTCGATCCTGGCCCGGATGTCGCCGTCCGCCGGCCGCGCCACCGCCGGCACGGACAGCCCGGTGGTCGTCAGCACGGTCATCAGGATCAGAGCGAGCAGATGTCTTGTCGTGTGCTTCATACCCCAAGACAACCTGACGCGTGGGGAGTGCGTATCCCCCGAGCGTGGGTGGCGTCTCCCCCGTATGGGGGGAGACAAGCCCTGGGTCGGACCGTTCAATGGATCAAGGTGCGGTGATGAGCACCGACACAGACCCGTCCGAGAAGGAGGACCGGTGGATCTGACACTCACCCTCGACGGGGGTTGGGAGCTCGTGCGCGAAGCGCCGGCTCGACTCTCGGCAGTCTCGTTGACGCGTCCGGAGACGCGAAGACGCCCGACCGGAAAGATTCCGGCCGGGCGTCTTCGGCGGGTCTGCCGGGGTGCTGGTGGGTTTAGTACCAGTGGTTGGCGGACCAGAAGTTCCAGGCGCCCACGGGGCTGCCGTAGCGCTCGTTCATGTAGTTCAGGCCCCACTTGATCTGGGTGGC
>NZ_JBIAJH010000056.1:0-32980 GCF_042871845.1 Streptomyces sp. NPDC005533
GGGGGGACCCTGTGGGAGAGTAGGACGCCGCCGAACAATCATTGCGGGAAGCCCCGCACCAAGCCTTCGGGTTCGGTGCGGGGCTTTTCTGCGTTCAGGACACGTGTGCGGCCTCCTGTAGGGTCAGGGGGCATCGAACGACCGTTTTCTACCGTCACAGTGGAGGCCCCCGGGTGGAGGTCCAGGAGACTCGGGTTCAGACTGACCGAATTTTCACCATTCCGAACATCCTGAGCATGGCTCGTCTCGCCGGCGTGCCCTTGTTCCTCTGGCTGATCCTCACCGAGCACGACGGGTGGGCCTTGGCCGTCCTCATGCTCAGCGGGATCAGTGACTACCTCGACGGGAAGCTCGCGCGGCGCTGGAATCAGATCAGCAAGCTCGGCCGGCTCCTGGATCCGGCCGCGGACCGCCTCTACATCCTGTCGACGCTCTTCGGTCTGACCTATCGCGAGCTGCTGCCGCTGTGGCTCACCGGAGCACTGCTCCTGCGTGAGCTGATGTTGCTGGTCATGGTGTGGATCCTGCGCCGACACGGCTATCCGCCGCCCCAGGTCAACTTCCTGGGCAAGGCGGCGACCTTCAACCTGATGTACGCGTTTCCCTTGCTGCTGCTCAGCGACGGCACGGGTTGGTTGGCCTGGTTGGGGTCAGTTTTCGGATGGGCGTTCGCGGGATGGGGTACAACCCTCTATTGGTGGGCAGGAATCCTTTACGTGGTTCAAGTCCGCCGTCTAGTCAAGGCAGACGCCACGGCCGATTGAGCCCGACCGGCGCCGATGACGCGGAAGAGTTGCGGAGTCACCGACCGAGACGGGTGAGAGTCGGCACGACTGTCATCTCTCAAGGAGGACTCTTCCGACATGAAGGCCGTCGTGATGGCCGGTGGCGAAGGTACGCGTCTTCGCCCCATGACCTCGAGCATGCCCAAGCCGCTCCTGCCGGTGGCCAACCGGCCGATCATGGAGCACGTGCTCAGGCTGCTCAAGCGCCATGGGCTCAGCGAGACCGTGGTCACCGTGCAGTTCCTGGCGTCACTCGTCAAGAACTACTTCGGGGATGGCGAAGAGCTCGGAATGGAGCTCACCTACGCCAACGAGGAGAAGCCACTCGGCACCGCCGGCAGTGTGAAGAATGCCGAGGAGGCCTTGAAGGATGATGCCTTCGTCGTCATTTCCGGCGATGCCCTCACCGACTTCGACCTCACCGATCTGATTCGCTTCCACAAGGAGAAGGGCGCACTCGTCACGGTGTGCCTCACCCGGGTGCCGAACCCGCTGGAATTCGGCATCACGATCGTGGACGAGGAGGGCAAGGTCGAGCGCTTCCTGGAGAAGCCGACCTGGGGCCAGGTGTTCTCCGACACCGTCAACACCGGTATCTACGTCATGGAGCCCGAGGTCTTCGACTACGTGGACCCGGACGTCTCCGTCGACTGGTCCGGCGATGTCTTCCCGCAGCTGATGAAGGACGGCAAGCCCATCTACGGCTACGTGGCCGAGGGCTACTGGGAGGACGTGGGCACCCACGAGAGCTACGTCAAGGCGCAGGCCGACGTGCTCGAGGGCAAGGTCGACATCGAGATGGACGGCTTCGAGATCTCGCCCGGCGTGTGGATCGCCGAAGGGGCCGAGGTGAGCCCGGACGCGGTCCTCCGCGGCCCGCTGTACATCGGGGACTACGCCAAGATCGAAGCCGGCGTGGAGATCCGTGAGCACACCGTCATCGGATCGAACGTCGTCGTCAAGAGCGGGGCCTTCCTGCACAGGGCCGTCATCCACGACAACGTGTACATCGGGCCCCACAGCAACCTCCGCGGCTGCGTCATCGGCAAGAACACCGACATCATGCGTTCCGCGCGGATCGAGGACGGCGCCGTCATCGGTGACGAGTGCCTCGTCGGCGAGGAGTCCATCGTTCAGGGGAACGTACGCGTCTACCCCTTCAAGACGATCGAAGCCGGTGCCTTCGTCAACACGTCGGTCATCTGGGAGTCCCGCGGGCAGGCACATCTCTTCGGCGCGCGGGGAGTCTCCGGCATCCTGAACGTCGAGATCACCCCGGAGCTGGTGGTCCGGCTCGCCGGCGCCTATGCCACGACCCTCAAGAAGGGGGCGACGGTCACCACGGCCCGAGACCACTCCCGAGGCGCGAGAGCGCTCAAGCGGGCCGTGATCTCGGCGCTGCAGGCCAGCGCCATCAACGTCCGGGACCTGGAGAACGTACCGCTGCCGGTGGCGCGGCAGCAGACCGCGCGCGGCACCGCCGGCGGGATCGTGCTCCGGACCTCGCCCGGCGTCCCGGACTCCGTGGACATCATGTTCCTGGACGAGCGCGGAGCGGACCTCTCGCTCCAGCAGCAGCGCAAGCTGGACCGGGTGTACGCGCGCCAGGAGTACCGGCGGGCGTTCCCCGGCGAGATCGGCGACCTGCAGTTCCCGGGCAGCGTCTTCGACGCGTACACCGGCTCGCTGCTGCGCCGGGTGGACACCAACGGGATCGGCGATGCCGGGCTCAAGGTCGTCGTGGACGCCTCCAACGGCAGCGCCGGACTCGTCCTGCCCAGCCTGCTGGGACGGCTCGGGGTGGACGCGCTGACGATCAATCCCGGGCTCGACGAGTCCAGGCCGACGGAGACCACCGAGTCCCGGCGGGCCGGGCTGGTACGGCTCGGGGAGATCGTGGCCTCGGCGCGGGCGGCCTTCGGAGTGCGCTTCGACCCGGTGGGCGAGCGGATCTCCCTGGTCGACGAGCGCGGGCGGATCATCGAGGACGACCGCGCCCTGCTCGTGATGCTCGACCTGGTGGCGGCGGAGAAGCGCAGCGGCAAGGTCGCGCTGCCGGTGACCACGACGCGGGTCGCCGAGCAGGTGGCGGCCTACCACGGCACCCAGGTGGAGTGGACGACGACCTCGCCCGACGACCTGACCCGCGTGGGCCGGGCGGAGAACACCATCTTCGGCGGGGACGGCCGGGGCGGGTTCATCGTTCCGGAGTTCAGCAGCGTCTTCGACGGGTCGGCGGCCTTCGTGCAGCTGCTCGGCCTGGTGGCGCGCACGCAGCTCACGCTGAGCCAGATCGACGCCCGGATCCCGCGGGCCCACGTGCTCAAGCGTGACGTCCCGACGCCGTGGGCGGTGAAGGGACTCGTCATGCGGCGGGTCGTGGAGGCGGCCGGAGAGCGGCAGGTGGACACCACCGACGGGGTGCGGGTGGTCGAGACCGACGGACGGTGGGCGCTGGTCCTGCCGGACCCGGCGGAAGCGGTCACCCACCTGTGGGCCGAGGGGCCCGACGACGCCTCCGCGCAGGCCCTCCTCGACGAGTGGGCGGCCGTGGTGGACGGGGCCGGGCACTGAGCGCCGGGCGCCGGGCGCCGGCGTAGGACAGCGGTCCGGTGGGCCGGGTGCGGGAGTCCCGCCCCGGCCCACCGGACGGACGCATTGGGTGTGTACGGCGCCGACATGCGACGATGTGCGGCATGTCGCAGCCGCCCCACCACCGGACTTCGGCGTCTCCTGTGCCCCCGCGCCCGGACGCTTCCATGTCGCTGCTGACGCACGTGATGGACCACAGCCTCGACGAGGGTTACGCGGAGGCCACGGCCCGGCGCGAGGCGGACGGAACGGCGGGCCTGCCCCGCAGCCTCCAGGCCAAGCTGGGGCTCGCCGCCGGGCTCGTGATCACCGCCATGGTCGTCACGCTCGGCGCGGCCGAGGCGCGGATAGCCGCGCCGGTGCTGGCCAAGGAACGACACGAGCTGATCGACCGGGTGGAGCGGGCCGACGAGCGGGCGGACGGCCTGGAACGGGACATCGACCGCCTGAGGACCGACGTCGCGGCCCGCCAGCGTGCGGCGCTGAAACAGCCCGGCGGCGGCCAGGGCGAGCTGGTGGCGCTGCTGGCCGGCGCCACGGAGGTCCGCGGCCCCGGGATCAAGCTGGTCGTGGACGACGCGAAGGGCGCTTCCTCCGGCGGCGGCGGAAAACCGCGCGAGAGCTCCGGTTTCTCGGACACCGGCCGGCTCCGCGACCGCGACATGCAGAAGATCGTCAACGGGCTGTGGCAGTCCGGGGCGGAGGCCGCCTCCATCAACGGGCAGCGGCTGACGGAGCTGTCGGCGATCAGGGCCGCGGGTGACGCGATACTGGTCGACAACAGGCCGCTGGTGCCCCCGTACGAGGTGCTGGCGGTGGGGGACAAGAAGCGGCTCGGCACGGCCTTCCAGGACTCGGCGGACGGCCAGTACCTGCACGTGCTGCAGGAGAGCTACGGGATCCGCTACAGCCTGTCCGCCGCGGACGAGCTGCGGCTGCCGGCCGCGTCGAGCCTGACCGTACGTACAGCTACACCGGTAGAGCAGCAGAAGGGTGCATCGTGATCGCGGTACTGGGCCTCTTGGCCGGAGTGGTGGTCGGACTTCTGGTCCGGCCCGAAGTACCGGCCGTGGTGGAGCCTTATCTGCCGATCGCCGTGGTGGCGGCACTGGACGCGGTGTTCGGCGGTCTGCGCGCGATGCTGGACGGGATCTTCGTCGACAAGGTCTTCGTCGTGTCGTTCCTGTCGAACGTGGTGGTGGCGGCGCTGATCGTCTTCCTCGGTGACAAGCTCGGCGTCGGTTCGCAGCTGTCGACGGGTGTCGTCGTGGTCTTCGGCATCCGCATCTTCTCCAACGCCGCGGCCATCCGCCGGCACGTGTTCCGGGCGTGAGGCCGATGAGTACGAACGACAGTCCCGAGGAGTCGGGTCCGGGGGCCGCCGGACAGCCGCCGCGGGACGTGCCCCCGCAGGACGTCCCCGAGAAGGACGAGCCGGTGCAGCCGCCCGTGCAGCCGGTGCAGCAGCCCGCGCAGCAGCCGCCGCCGGCCGCTGAGCCCGAGGAGAGCGGCCGGCAGCGGCTCGCTGCCGGGCTGTGGCCGCCGAGGGTGAGCCGGGCGCAACTGATCGTCGCACTGCTGCTGTTCGTCCTGGGGCTGGGTCTGGCCATCCAGGTGCGGTCGAACAGCGACTCCAGTGCGCTGCGCGGGGCCCGTCAGGAGGACCTCGTACGGATCCTCGACGAGCTCGACGGTCGGACCAAGCGCCTGGAGGAGGAGAAGCAGGCGCTGGAGGATCAGCGCAAGGAGCTGGAGAGCAGCTCCAACCAGGCCGAGGAGGCCCGCAGGCAGACCGTGGAGAAGGAGCGTCAACTCGGCATCCTGGCCGGTACCGTGGCAGCGCAGGGGCCGGGCATCACGCTGAAGATCACCGATCCGACCGGCCAGGTGCAGTCCGACCAGCTGCTGGACACGCTCCAGGAGCTGCGGGCGGCCGGGGCCGAGGCGATCCAGATCAACGGTGTGCGCGTCGTGGCCGGCTCGTACTTCTCGGAGGAGAACGGCGGGGTCGCGATCGACGGTAAGAAGATCACACAGCCCTACGAGTTCAGGGTGATCGGCAAGCCCCAGGATCTGGAGCCCGCGCTCAACATTCCCGGCGGCGTCGTACAGACGCTGGAGAAGGAGCAGGCGACCGTTGCCGTCACACGGTCGGCGAAGATCGTTGTGGATGCCTTGCGGGCTGCGAAGCAGCCTGACTACGCTCGGTCGTCATCGTGAGGAACCGGAGTGAAGGGTGGAGCGGCTCACGCGGGCGGATGCTCGCGGGGGGTCGGCGCACCGAAGTCGCGGTGCGTGGTGGAAACTGTCTGGTGGTTACGGACGTTGTGAGAATGTCCGGGTCGGCAGGTGTCTGCATTCGGAGTTCGTCCTGCCCCACGGGCGGGTCTGTTTCGGTCAAGGGGAATCGCCCGTGAAGTTGTTTGAGAAGTTGTTCGGCAAGAAGAACCGCGAGGACAGCGGTTCGGCGCGGCACCGTGCCGGTCACGGGGACGTGGAAGGGCAGGGCGACCGGCCGCTCTTCCGCGACGAGGTCGCCGGCCCGGGTGATGTTCAGGGTGGCCACGGCGCGTCGGCCGTTGACCCTGCCGGTACCGGAGGCATAGGTTTCGGTGAACCATCAACCTCAACTGCGGGTGGAGGGTTCGCCCCCGACCCGTACGCCACCAACGCCTCCGCGGGGCAGCCGCGGCGCGAGGAGCCGTCCATGTCGGCCGAGCAGATCTGCAGCAGGTGCGGACACCGCAGCGATGCGGCCAGTCGGTTCTGCTCCAACTGCGGGGCGCCGCTGCGGCCGGGTCTGACGCCGGAGCGAGCCTCGGAGACCACGTCCACCATCTCGATCTCGGGCCTGGAGGCCTACGAGGCCGAGGTGTCGGGACAAACGCACGTGTCGTCCTCGCTGTCCCCCGAGGCCCAGGCCGCGGTGGAAGCGCTGCCGCCCGGCTCCGCCCTGCTCATCGTGCGGCGCGGTCCCAACTCCGGTAGCCGCTTCCTGCTGGACGGCGAGCTGACCACCGCGGGCCGGCACCCGCAGAGCGACATCTTCCTGGACGACGTCACCGTCTCCCGGCGCCATGTCGACTTCCGCCGGGGCCCGGACGGCGGCTTCACCGTCTCCGACGTGGGCAGCCTCAACGGCACGTACGTGAACCGGGAACCGATCGACTCCGTCGCCCTGCACAACGGCGACGAGGTGCAGATCGGCAAGTACCGGCTGGTCTTCTACGCGAGCCTGCGGGGCATCTGACCCCTTCCGGACTCCGTCCGGGGGGACCCCCACCCCCGGACCCGGTCCGGGGGCTTCCCAGGGAAGGTCCCATGCTGCGCAACCCGACAGGGGGTGCCGGAAACGGCACCTCCGGCTCGGCCGGGCGGCTGGTGAGCATCGGCACGGTGCTCACCACGCTGCGTGACGAGTTCCCCGAAGTCACCATCTCGAAGATCCGTTTTCTGGAGGCGGAGGGGCTCGTCGAGCCGCGCCGCACCCCTTCGGGATACCGCAAGTTCAGCACCGAGGACGTGGAGCGCCTCGCGCGCATCCTGCGGCTGCAGCGCGACCACTACCTGCCGCTGAAGGTCATCCGCGAGCAGCTCGACGCGCTCGCCCGCGGTGAGCAGATCCGCATCCCGGCGCCCACGGCGCACGGGGACTCCGACGATCCCACCGGCCCGGCGGCCGTGTACGGCGAGGTCGGCCGGGAGCGGAGCACCGTGGCGCGGGTGGGCCGGGCGGAGCTGCTCGCCGCCGCCGAGGTGGACGAGGTCCAGCTGGTCGAGTGGGAGTCGTACGGGCTGCTGGCGGAGGCCCCGGGCGGTGGTTTCGACGCCGAGGCGGTCACGGTGGCCCGGCTCGTGGCCGATCTGGGGCGCTTCGGCCTGGAGCCGCGGCACCTGCGTGCGATGAAGGCCGCGGCCGACCGTGAGGCGGGACTGGTGGAGCAGGTCGTGGCACCGCTGCGCCGCCACCGCAACCCGCAGACCAGAGCGCATGCGGAGGCCACGTTGAAGGAGCTGGCGGGGCTGTCCGTACGGCTGCACGAGGCCCTCGTACAGACCGCTCTGGGCGTCCGGTTGCGGTGACCGGGCTGGTCGGCGTGGAGCCCCGACTACCCAAACCTGCCGGGCAGGTCCTAGGGTTGCTGTGTGAACGAGCTCGACGTTGTGGGTGTCCGGGTGGAAATGCCCTCCAACCAACCGATCGTGCTCCTGCGTGAAGTGGGAGGCGACCGGTACCTCCCCATCTGGATCGGTCCTGGGGAGGCGACCGCCATTGCCTTCGCACAGCAGGGGATGGCCCCTGCCCGACCGCTGACGCACGACCTGTTCAAGGACGTGCTGGAAGCGATCGGTGAGGAACTCACCGAGGTCCGGATCACGGATCTGCGGGAGGGCGTCTTCTACGCGGAGCTGGTCTTCGCCAGCGGGGTCGAGGTGAGCGCGCGGCCTTCCGATGCCATAGCGCTGGCCCTGCGGACGGGGACGCCGATCTACGGCAGTGACGGCGTGCTGGACGACGCCGGCATCGCCATTCCCGACGAGCAGGAGGACGAGGTGGAGAAGTTCCGCGAGTTCCTCGACCAGATCTCGCCCGAGGACTTCGGCACCGGCCCGCAGTGAGGCGTGGGCCGCGTCGCCTCCGCGCTCAGCGGGGGACTTTCAGCCCATTCGATTAGCCTTTCCCCACAACGGGATACGGGAAACCACTCTCAGGGTGATTATCACTCGGCGTGCCGAGTGTGGCGATCGTTGACGCACCCCTGGTGACTGCCTACCTTCGAGGTGGGCAGGTCAAGGACGGAGGGTCGGCGTGAGGATCACGGGCGACGGTACGACCGGGGGCACCCCCGTACGGAGTGACGCTGGGCCGTACCCGCTGCACGGCGGCGCGGTCGGGTCCGCGCGCCGTCAGCCGGAGTCGACGCCGGTCGGACCGGTGGGCGGTGATCCGGCGCCCGAGCAGATCGGATACCGCGGGCCGACGGCGTGCGCGGCGGCCGGCATCACCTACCGGCAGCTGGACTACTGGGCGCGGACCGGGCTGGTCGAGCCCAGCGTGCGGCCCGCGTACGGGTCGGGCACGCAGCGGCTCTACAGCTTCCGCGACGTGGTGGTCCTCAAGATCGTCAAGCGCTTCCTGGACACCGGGGTGGCGCTGCAGAACATCCGCACGACGGTCCAGCACCTGCGGGACCGCGGGTTCGCGGACCTGGAGCGGATGACGCTCATGAGCGACGGCGCCACCGTGTACGAGTGCACCTCCCCGGACCAGGTCGTGAGCCTGCTCCAGGGCGGACAGGGCGTCTTCGGCATCGCCGTGGGCGTGGTGTGGAGCGACGTCGAGAGCGCGCTGTCGCAGCTGCACGGGGAGCGGGTGGACACCGGCGAGACCCTGGTCGGGCAGAACCCGACGGACGAGCTGGCCGCCCGCCGCAACCGCGCCGTCTGACCGGGCCGGGGAAATGTCAGTGCCGTAGGGCAGCATCGGTGCCGTGAGAGCCGCGCCGACCATCCTGCACCTGGACATGGACGCCTTCTACGCCTCGGTCGAGCAGGCGTCGAAGCCGAGCCTGCGGGGCAAGGCCGTCATCGTCGGCGGGCTCGGGCCGCGCGGGGTCGTCGCCACCGCTTCGTACGAGGCCAGGCGCTTCGGCGTGCACTCCGCGATGCCGACGGCGCAGGCGCGCCGCCTCTGCCCGAACGGCGCCTACCTGATCCCGCGCTTCAGCCTCTACCGGCAGGTCAGCGACGTGGTGATGGCGTTGCTGCGGGAGCTGTCGCCGCTCGTGGAGCCGCTCAGCCTGGACGAGGCCTTCGTGGACCTGGAGGCGGGCGGCGTCGCCTTCGACTCCCCGACCGCCCGGACCACGGGGGAGCGGTTGCGGGCCGACATCAGGGCCGCCACGGGACTCAGCGGGTCGGTGGGACTGGCCGGGTCGAAGATGCTGGCCAAGGTGGCGTCCGAGGAGGCCAAGCCGGCCGGGCTGCTGCTGATCGAGCCGGGGACCGAGCGGGAGCTGCTCGCGCCGATGTCGGTGCGGACCCTGCCCGGGGTGGGCCCGGCCACCGGGGAGCACCTGCGCCGTGCCGGGATCACCACGGTGGGGGAGCTGGCCGAGGCGGGCGAGGACGAGCTGGTCCGGATGCTCGGGCGCGCGCACGGCGTCGGCCTGTACCGGATGGCGCTGGGGCTGGACGACCGCCCGGTGGTCGCGGAGCGGGACGCGAAGTCGGTGTCGGTCGAGGACACCTTCGACGTGGACCTGCACGACCGCGTACGGATCCGGAACGAGGTGCAGCGGCTGGCCGACCGGTGCGTGCAGCGGCTGCGGGGGTCGGGGCACTCGGGGCGGACGATCGTGCTGAAGGTGCGGCGGTACGACTTCTCCACGCTGACGCGGTCCGAGACGCTGCGCGGGCCCACGGACGACACCGCCGTGGTGCGGGAGGCCGCGGCCCGGCTGCTGGAGGGCGTGGACACCACGGGCGGGGTGCGCCTGCTGGGGGTGGGCGTGACGGGGCTGGCGGACTACACGCAGGAGGACCTGTTCGCGCAGTCGCTCGCCGCTGAGCCGGACGAGGCCGACGGGGCGGGCGAGGCGGCCGGGGCGGGCCAGGCGGCCGGGAACGGCGCGCTCGGAGCCACAGCGGCGCCCGTGGAGGGCTCGGGGGCCCGGGCGGGCGCCGAGCAGCCCGGGGAGCCGGAGCCGGCCCCCGAGCGCCGCTGGCCGGCCGGGAGCGACGTACGACACGCGCTGTACGGGCCCGGGTGGGTGCAGGGCAGCGGGGTCGGGCGGGTGACCGTACGGTTCGAACAGCCCGGATCCGCGCCCGGGCGGGTGCGGACCTTCCGGGTGGACGACCCCGAGCTGGCGCCGTCCGACCCGCTGCCGCTGGTGGGGGACGGGGAGCAGGGACCCGCCGGCGCGGCGTGATCCCGGGACCGGACGGCGAACACGCCCGCCACGGGCCGGGCCGACGCCCGCCCGAGGCCCTCGGCGGGGCTGCCGCGGCCCCGCGCACCCGCGCCGCTCAGCCCTCGTCGCCGGCCAGCCGGCCGAAGTCGCGCGAGAACTCCGCGGGCAGGGTCGTGTCCAGGCCGTAGTGGTGGTAGAGCTGCAGCTCCTGTTCGGGGGAGAGGTGACGGCCGACGCCGAAGTCGGGGGCGTCCCTGATCAGGGAGCGCTCGAAGGGCACCCGCAGGGTGTCGCCCACCATCTCGCTCGGCTCCAGCGGGACGAAGGCGTCCCGGCTGAACAGGCCCGTACGGACGGCCGCCCATTCCGGGACGCCCGTGGCATCGTCGAGGTAGACCTCGTCGATGGTGCCGATCTTGGTGCCGTTGCGGTCGAACGCCTTGCGGCCGATCAGGCTGCGCGGATCGATGTCGGTCTGCACGGTCCCTCCAAATGGTCGCAACTCCTCCGTAATGACTACAGAAGTGCATAACGGCAGCGGAGGCCACTCGGGGAGGGGCCAGAACGTCGCTGGTAGGCTGGGTGATGGCTGTCGACCCTGTGCGGGAGAGTCCTCCGAGTGAACGAGACGGAGGCGCCGAAGGAGCAAATCCTCCCCGGAATCTCTCAGGCATACGTACCGCACGGACGAGGCCACTCTGGAAAGCAGGGCGGGTACCGGGCGTGCAGTGCCGGTGCCTCTCCTCACCGACGGTGAAAGCCGGAGCGCTCGGGCGACCCCCGTGGTTCCGGTGAAACTCTCAGGTGCAGATGACAGAGGGGGAGGCCGTCCGGGTGCCCGCGCCGTGGTGCCCCTCGCAGGTCATACGACCAGGAGGCCTCCGTACATGACCGCCAACCGCATTCCGCTCTCCCAGCTGGAGCGAGGCATCCCCTTCGAACAGCGCCACATCGGCCCGGATGCCGAGGCGCAGGCGAAGATGCTCGCCCATGTGGGCTACGGCTCCCTGGACGAACTGACCGCCGCCGCGGTCCCGGATGTGATCAAGACCGCCGACGCGCTCGACCTGCCCGAGGCCCGGACCGAGGCCGAGGTGCTCGCCGAGCTGCGCGCGCTCGCCGACCGCAACCAGGTCCTCTCCTCCATGATCGGTCTCGGCTACTACGGGACCTTCACCCCGCCGGTGATCCTGCGCAACGTCATGGAGAACCCGGCCTGGTACACGGCGTACACCCCGTACCAGCCGGAGATCTCCCAGGGCCGCCTCGAAGCGCTCCTGAACTTCCAGACCGTCGTCGCCGACCTCACCGGGCTGCCGACCTCGGGCGCCTCGCTGCTCGACGAGGGCACCGCGGCCGCCGAGGCCATGACGCTGGCCCGCCGCGTGGGCAAGGCCAAGGGGAACGTCTTCCTCGTGGACGCCGACGCGCTGCCGCAGACCATCGCCGTCATCGAGACCCGTGCCGAGCCGATCGGCATCGAGGTCGTCGTCGCCGACCTGTCCGCCGGCATCCCGGCCGAGATCGCCGAGCGCGGCATCTACGGCGTCCTCGTCCAGTACCCGGGCGCCTCGGGCGCCGTGCGTGACATCAAGCCGGTCATCGACCAGGCGCACGCGCTCGGCGCCATCGTCGCCGTCGCCGCCGACCTGCTCGCGCTGACCCTGCTGACCTCCCCGGGCGCGCTCGGCGCGGACATCGCCGTCGGCACCACCCAGCGCTTCGGTGTCCCGATGGGCTTCGGCGGACCGCACGCCGGTTACATGGCCGTCCAGGACAAGCACGCGCGTTCGCTGCCCGGCCGCCTGGTCGGCGTCTCCGTGGACGCGGACGGCAACAAGGCCTACCGCCTGGCGCTGCAGACCCGCGAGCAGCACATCCGCCGCGAGAAGGCCACCAGCAACATCTGTACCGCCCAGGTGCTGCTCGCCGTCATGGCCGCCATGTACGCCGTCTACCACGGCCCGGACGGCCTGCGGACGATCGCCCGCCGGACCCACCGCTACGCCGCCCTGATCGCCGCGGGCCTGACGGCGGGCGGGGTCGAGATCGTGCACGGCTCGTACTTCGACACGGTCACCGCCCGCGTTCCGGGCCGCGCGGCCGAGGTCGTCGCCGCCGCCCGCGAGGGCGGCGTCAACCTGTACCTGGTCGACGCCGACCACGTCTCCGTCGCCTGCGACGAGACCACCCTGCGCGCCGACGTCGAGGCCGTCTGGGCCGCCTTCGGCGTCACCGCGGACATCGAGGCGCTGGACGAGGTCACGGCGGACACGCTGCCCGAGGGCCTGCTGCGCTCGGACGACTACCTGACGCACCCGGTCTTCCACCAGCACCGCTCCGAGACCGCGATGCTGCGCTACCTGCGCAAGCTCTCGGACAAGGACTACGCGCTGGACCGCGGCATGATCCCGCTGGGCTCCTGCACCATGAAGCTCAACGCGACCACCGAGATGGAGTCGGTCACCTGGCCCGAATTCGGCCAGCTGCACCCCTTCGCCCCCGTGGAGCAGGCCGAGGGCTACCTCACGCTCATCACCGAGCTGGAGGAACGTCTCTGCGAGGTCACCGGCTACGACAAGGTGTCCATCCAGCCCAACGCCGGCTCCCAGGGCGAGCTCGCCGGCCTGCTGGCCGTTCGCGCCTACCACCGCGCGAACGGCGACGAGCAGCGCACCATCTGCCTCATCCCGTCCTCCGCGCACGGCACCAACGCCGCCAGCGCCGTGATGGCCGGCATGAAGGTCGTCGTCGTCAAGACCGCCGACGACGGCGAGGTGGACGCGGCCGACCTGCGCGCCAAGATCGAGCAGTACCGCGACGAGCTCGCCGTGCTGATGATCACCTACCCGTCCACGCACGGTGTGTTCGAGGAGCACGTCGCCGACATCTGCGCCCAGGTCCACGAGGCCGGCGGCCAGGTCTACGTCGACGGCGCCAACCTGAACGCCCTGGTGGGCCTCGCCAAGCCGGGTCACTTCGGCGGCGACGTCTCGCACCTGAACCTGCACAAGACCTTCTGCATCCCGCACGGCGGCGGCGGCCCGGGCGTCGGCCCGGTCGGTGTCCGGGCGCACCTGGCCCCGTACCTGCCGAACCACCCGCTCCAGCCGACCGCGGGCCCGGAGACGGGCGTCGGCCCGATCTCGGCCGCCCCGTGGGGCTCGGCGGGCATCCTGCCGATCTCCTGGTCGTACGTGCGCCTGATGGGCGGCGAGGGCCTCAAGCGCGCCACCCAGGTGGCGGTGCTCGGCGCCAACTACATCGCCAAGCGCCTGGAGCCGCACTACCCGGTGCTGTACACCGGCCCGGGCAACCTGGTCGCGCACGAGTGCATCATCGACCTGCGCCCGCTGTCGAAGTCCACGGGCGTCAGCGTGGACGACATCGCCAAGCGCCTGATCGACTACGGCTTCCACGCTCCGACGATGTCCTTCCCGGTCGCCGGCACGCTGATGATCGAGCCGACGGAGTCCGAGGACCTCGCCGAGATCGACCGCTTCTGCGACGCGATGATCGCCATCCGCGGCGAGATCGAGCGGGTCGCGGGCGGCGAGTGGCCGGCCGACGACAACCCGCTGGCCAACTCCCCGCACACCGCGGCGGCGCTGGGCGGCGAGTGGAACCACCCGTACACCCGCGACGAGGCCGTCTTCCCGGGCGGCGTCACGGCCGCCGAGAAGTACTGGCCGCCGGTGCGCCGCATCGACGGTGCCTTCGGCGACCGCAACCTGGTGTGCTCCTGCCCGCCGCTGGACGAGTACGACCACTGAGTTCGACCCCTGACACCGTGCGGTGCGGTGACAGGAAGCACGTGACGTGAAGAAGGGGCCGGCCCGGGAGGATCTCCCGGGCCGGCCCCTTCTTCGTGGCGTGCGTCCGCCGGGCCGTCCTTCGTGCCTACGCGGCCGCGAGCGGGCGGTGCGGTGCGATGATCCGGCCGTCCGGCAGCAGCTCACCGGTGTCCTCGAAGAGCAGGACGCCGTTGCACAGCAGGCTCCAGCCCTGCTCCGGGTGGTTGGCCACCGGGCGCGCGGCCTCCCGGTCGGCGGATGCGGCTGACGGGCAGGCTGGCTGGTGCTGGCACATGGATGCGTTCTTTCGCTGCGGTGTGGTCTGCGTGCTACGGCTCGATGCGTGATTCATGGCCGTCCCCCTGGGTCATCCCCGCACCCGCGGGGAGCGTGTCATCAGTGTTCCCCCATGACAGCCGCTTCGCAGGTATTTCCCGGCAGCTGTCCTCATAGATTGATGACGCATCACTCGTGCGGGCGGTTCAGGCCAACTCCCCTGTCATTTCGGATGGTTCGCAAGTGGCCCGAGCGGACTAGGCCGAATGGGCTACTCGGGTCAGGCGGCGGGCGCGGCCAGCGACGGAGGGAGCGGAGCCGTGGCGGGGGTCAGCCGACGGGTGAGCACGGGCAGCAGCTCGGAGACCGGATGCGCGCGGAACGGGGCGATGCCGGGCGGGGCCGGAGCCAGCGGCACCAGCAGGTCCTCACCGGCGGGCAGCCCGGCGGAGGCGTCGGCGCCCACCGCCCCGTGCAGCCACAGGGTCAGCATGTAGAGCTCCGGTACGGACAGCAGCCGCGGTTGGTAGCTCGTACCGAGGGACTCCGCCTGGCGCAGGGCGCGTTCGGTGGCGGCGACGTAGGGCCCCTCGAAGAAGTGGGAGAAGGCCCAGCCGTCGGGGGTCAGGCGGGTGTCGGCCGCCGCGACGTGACGGTCCCCGCTGCGGATCAGGAACCGCCAGCCGGTGAGCCGCGTGCGGGGCGGCCTGCCGCCGGCCGGGAGGGCGGACATGCCCAGCCGGTCGAGGACGTGCACCGGCAGGGGGAGTTCGGCGGTCAGCGGCCCCTGGATCGCGCGCAGGGACGGGGTGTGCGCCTCGTGGACGGCGGTGGGAGAACCGAGTGCCGCGAGGACGCTGCGCAGGGCGGGCGCGGGAGCCGGAGGGACATGCAGCGGCATGGTGGGTCGCCTCTCACTTGGGAGACCTGTGGAACGGGGGCAGGTGCGGACGGCGCTGTCGCATTCTGGGGCCAGAGGGGGGCCGAGGGGCAATGGCCGCGCGCCAACTCTCTGCCTCGTTTGCGGAGTTTATACGACATGTGTTCACGCAGTGTTTCGGCTAGCTGTCCCGCCTATTGCCGACAAGGCGCTTACCGGTCCCGCTGACATGGCATTCATGCCGGATCCACGCGAACGTGCCGCGCTGACCTCGGAGGTTACCGGACGGGGGCTCGGCTGGAAAGCATCGGTTTTGCGGGGCGCGCAAAGGTGAAGCGGAATTTGCGTGAGGCGACTTGCCAGGTGAATGTGCCGAAGCGCCCTTCGGCCAAACCGGCGCGCGCTCCTCGCCACGCACGCCCCCACCGCGTTATGGATCACGCTGCCGGGGCATCATCGACCGTAATGCGCGCCTGGGTGTCCCGGGCCGGGCCCACTCGTGGAGGGACGCTTCGATGGGGGAGAAGGTCGTGGCGGGCGGATTCGACCTGTCCGATCGGCAGCGGTATCGAAGGAAGCTTCACGAGTGTCTGGAGGGGCTGGAGCGACTCCTGGCGGAGAAGAGGTTCGATCGCCCGAAGAACATGATGGGACTGGAGATCGAGCTGAATCTCGCGGGCGCCGACGGGTTGCCGAGAATGGTGAATGCCCAGGTACTGGAGCGGATTGCGAGTCCTGATTTCCAGACCGAACTGGGAATGTTCAATCTGGAGGTCAACGTCCTGCCGCACCGGCTCGGCGGACGGGTATTCGACCAGCTCGCCGAGGAACTCAGCGCGGGGCTCGGCTATGCCCACCGGCAGGCCGCGGAGATCGACGCCGGAGTGGTGATGATCGGCATTCTGCCGACGATCTCCCGCGCCGACCTGGTCACCGCCAACCTGTCGGCCGTGGACCGGTACTCGCTGCTCAACGAGCAGATCCTGATGATGCGGGGCGAGGACTTCACCCTCGACATCGACGGGGTCGAGCGGCTGATCTGGACCTCCGGGTCGATCGTGCCGGAGGCCGCCTGCACCTCCGTACAACTGCATCTCCAGGTCACACCGGCCCGGTTCCCCGCCGTGTGGAACGCGGCGCAGGTGGTGGCCGCCGCGCAGATAGCCGTCGGCGCCAACTCGCCCTTCCTGTTCGGGCGCGAGCTGTGGCGGGAGTCGCGGCCGCCGCTGTTCACGCAGGCCACCGACACCCGGCCGCCCGAACTCCAGGCCCAGGGGGTACGGCCGCGGACCTGGTTCGGGGAGCGGTGGGTGGACTCGGCGTACGAGCTCTTCGCCGAGAACGTCCGGTACTTCCCCGCCCTGCTGCCGATATGCGACGAGGAGGAGCCGCTGCGGGTGCTCGCCGAGGGCGGCGTGCCGGGGCTGCAGGAGCTGGTCCTGCACAACGGGACCGTCTACCGCTGGAACCGGCCCGTGTACGGGGTCGCCGACGGGGTGCCGCACCTGCGGGTGGAGAACCGGGTGCTGCCGGCCGGCCCGACGGTCGCCGACGTCGTCGCCAACGCCGCCTTCTACTACGGGCTGGTACGCACCCTCGCGGACGAGCAGCGCCCGGTGTGGACCCGGCTGCCCTTCGCCGAGGCGGAGGCGAACTTCGACGCGGCCTGCCGGTACGGGATCGACGCGCGGCTGCGGTGGCCGCGCCGGGGCCGGGCCGGGGGACTGGCGAGCGTGCCCGCCGTACGGCTGGTCCAGGACGAGCTGCTGCCGATGGCGGCGGCCGGGCTGGACGCCTGGGGCATCGAGCCCGCGGACCGGGACCACTACCTCGGCATCATCGAGGAGCGCTGCCGGCGGCGGGTGAACGGGGCGACCTGGCAGGTGGACACCTACCACCGGGCGCTGGCCGCCGGGCTGGAACGGGACGAGGCGCTGGCCGCGACGACCCGGAGGTACAGCGAGCTGATGCACAAGGGCGACCCCGTGCACACCTGGCCCGTGGGGCCGGGGGAGGAGGTGAGCCCCTCGGTGCCGGAGCCCCGCTGAGCGGGCGCGCGGCCGGGGCCGTCCGGCGGTCCCGTCGCTGCCGTCACTCCCGTTGCGCCCCGCAGTGATCCTCCCGGCCTTCCGAGGAGGCAGTATGGGGTCGTCGCAACGGGATGGCAGGACGGGAGACGGACGTGCGGGCGGATCCGGAGCCGGTGTTCGTGGAGCTGGGCGAGGACGGGCGGCGGGCTCTCCTGCGTGACGAGACGCTGCTCGTCCTCGCGCTGTCGCTGGGCGCGAGCGGGGTCTCGGCGCTGATCAGTTTCATCGGCTCGCTCACGAAGCCGGGGGGACTGAAGGACCAGGCCGCCACCCTCAACGGCTCGTACGCGCCGGGCCGGCCCTGGCTGGACCTGGCGTGGCAGCTGTTCGGCATCGCGAGCGCGCTGGTCCCCGTCCTGCTGGTGGCCCACCTGCTGACCCGCGAGGGCGCCCCCGGGCTGCGAGTGCTGGGCTTCGACCGCACCCGGCCCGCCGGGGACCTGGCGCGCGGCGCTCTCGTCGCCGCGGGGATCGGGAGCGCGGGGCTCGCCTTCTACCTGGGGGCGCGGGCCGCCGGGTTCAACCTCACGGTGGTGCCCGAGGCGCTGCCGGACGTGTGGTGGAAGTTCCCCGTGCTGATCCTCTCCGCCCTGCAGAACGCCGTGGTGGAGGAGGTCATCGTGCTGGCCTACCTGCTGCGCCGGCTGGACCGGCTCGGCTGGTCGCCGATGGCCGCGCTGCTGGCCAGCTCGGCCCTGCGCGGCTCCTACCACCTCTACCAGGGCATCGGCGGCTTCGTCGGCAACATGGTGATGGGCGTCGTCTTCGTCCTGGCCTACCGCCGCTGGGGCCGGGTGGGACCGCTCGTCGCCGCCCACGCGCTCCTCGACATCGTGGCTTTCGGTGGTTACGCCCTGCTGGCGGGCAAGGTGGACTGGCTGCCCACGCCGTGACGCGGCGGACCACCCGGTCGGCCCCTCCGGGCGGGGGCGCGGGCCGCAGCGGTGCGACGCTGAAGGGGAGGTGAGGAGGCGCGCCCGGTGGCTGTTATGGACTCCCTGGTGCCGTTCGCGCCGTTCTTCGTGCCCGTGGTCAGCGGCCTGGTGGGCGGAGCCAGCCTCCTCATCCGGGACCGCCGCGAGGCACGCAGCTCCGACCACCACTACCGCAGGCGGCTGGAGAAGGCCCAGCTGGAGGTCCAGTTCCTGAGCAACTGGATCCAGGCCAAGGAGCTGGCGCCGACCGACTCCCCGGCCCCGGACCCGGAGCCGGGGCGCTGGCTGGACGAGTGCTACGCGTCGGTGCGCCGGGCCAAGGCGGACACGGGCGCAGGGCACCGGACGGGGCCGGTCTCGCTGCGGCGCCTGCTGCTGCTGGGGGAGGTCAACGGCCCGGCCAAGAGCACGCGGGTCGCGTACTGGATCTCCCTCGTCCTCTTCAACGCGGCGCTCGCGTGGTGGGTGAACGCGCTCGTCGTCGGCGTACCCGGTTTCGCGCACGAGGAAGGCACCTCCGAGGCCGAGCAGACCGCCTCGTACCTGGCCGTGGCGGTCGGCTGCTTCATCGCGTCGGCCGCCCTGTGGGCGTGGACGGTGCACCTGGGCAAGGCGGAGCCGGAGCAGATCTACCGCAAGCGGATCGACTCCGAGGCCTGGGCGGAGCAGGAGGAGAAGCGGCGCAGTGCCGCACGTGCGAAGGCGGAGGCGAAGGCGAGGAGGCGGGTGAGGGGGGACGGGAAGGGCGCCGGGGGCCGGTCCGGGGGCTGACCCGTCCCGGCGCCCGCGCCCAGGCTCGGCCCTGCCCTGCCCCGGCCCGGCGCCCGCGCCTGTACCCCGTCGTCACCCCGCCTGCTCGTCCCCCGGCGGGGACGCGAGCAGCTCGCCGTCGAGCACGGTGACGGCCCGGCCAGCCAGCAGGGTCCGGTCGCCCGCCAGCGTCACCCGTACGAGACCGCGGCGCGCGCCGCCCTGGAGGCCGGTCAGCTCCGTACGACCGAGGCGCTCGGCCCAGAAGGGGGCCAGCGCGGTGTGGGCGCTGCCGGTCACCGGGTCCTCGTCGATCCCGAACGCGGGGAAGAAACCGCGGGAGACGAAGTCGTACCCGCGCGAGGGGTCCTCGGCGGCCGCGGTGACGATGACCCCGCGCTTGGCGAAGGCGCGCAGGGCGCCGTGGTCCGGCGTCAGTTCGCGGACGGTCTTCTCGTCGGCGAGCTCGATCACGAGGTCGCCGATGTGTGCGGCGGTGTCGTGCACGGAGAGGATCGGCGCCCCGCCGAGTGCGTGGTCCACGGCGGGCGGT
Organism: Streptomyces sp. NPDC005533; assembly: GCF_042871845.1. Lineage (NCBI taxonomy): Bacteria > Bacillati > Actinomycetota > Actinomycetes > Kitasatosporales > Streptomycetaceae > Streptomyces > Streptomyces sp. NPDC005533. Next base: position 19,573 of record NZ_JBIAJH010000056.1, read on the forward strand.
GCCGGGACCGGGGTCAGTGAGGACGTCGGGAAGTCCATGGTGATCGTGCCGTCGGCGGCGGTCTCGGCCGTGAGGATCCCGCAGCGCGCGGAGAAGCGGATCAGCCCCGCGGCGAGGCCCGCGGACGCCAGGACGTGCGCGGTGGCCAGGGTCGCGTGGCCGCACATGTCGACCTCGGCGGCCGGGGTGAACCAGCGCAGCGCCCAGTCGGCGTCCCCGCCGGGCGGCAGGGGATGGGCGAAGGCGGTCTCGGAGAGGTTCACCTCGCAGGCGACCTGCTGGAGCCAGGTGTCCGGGGGGAAGCCGGTGTCGAGGAGCAGGACTCCGGCGGGGTTCCCGTGGAAGGGCCGGTCGGTGAAGGCGTCGACGATTCGGATGCGCATGCGCCGACGTTAGGGCGGTTCCTCGAACACGGACAAAGGCCAATCCGGGGTGACTGGACCGGTCGGCGGCGGACGGGACGCGGACCGGTCCGGGGGGTCGCGGGGAGCCAGTACACGCACCGGTCCAGGTTCGGCTCAGTGTTTCCGATATATCGTTGACGCATCGCGATGGATCAGCGATAGTTGAGTCATCGGACAACCGATGACATGAAGAACGACAACGTGGCGAAAGGAGCGCAGTCATGCGTTCACACGGACAGCACGGACACGACCACGGACATGACCACGGACGGGGCCACGACCACTGCGGGCCCGATCGTCGGGAGGGTTTCAAGGGGCGCCGGGCCGCCTTCGGACCGTTCGGGCCGCCCTTCGGCGGCGGGCCCTTCGGGGGCCGGGGCGGGCGCGGTGGGCGAGGCGGCGGACGGGCCCGGCGCGGTGACGTGCGCGCCTCGATCCTGGCGCTGCTCACCGACCGGCCGATGCACGGCTACGAGATGATCCAGGAGATCGGCGAGCGCAGCGGCGGGGGCTGGAAGCCCAGCCCGGGCTCGGTCTACCCGACCCTGCAACTGCTCGAGGACGAGGGGCTCATCACGAGCGAGAGCGAGGGCGGCAAGAAGCTGTTCACGCTCACCGACGCCGGCCGCGCCGAGGCCGAGTCGGGCCCCGACGCGCCGTGGGCCGACGCCGGGCGCGGTTTCGACTTCGAGGCGATGCACGAGGTCCGGACGGCCGGGATCGGTCTGATGGAAGCCTTCGGGCAGGTCTTGAAGACCGGCTCGCCCGAGCAGCGCGAGAAGGCGCTCGGGGTCGTCAACGACGCCCGCAAGAAGCTCTACCTGATCCTTGCCGACGAGCACTGAGGTCCGGGCGTCTCCCGGCACCGCTCGGCGCGCCCCGCGAGTCCTCTCGCGGGGCGCGCCGTCGTGTGGAGGGGGTGGGCGGCGGCCGGTCAGGCCACCAGTGCGGCCAGCTTGCGCAGCGACTCGTTCAGCGCGGCGGTGGCCGAGTCCTTGAGCTTGCCCGCCATCAGCGAGACGGCGGCCCCGGTGAACTCGCCGTCGATGCGGACCGTGGTGGCCTCGCCGTCCGGGATCAGGGTGTACCGGGTGAGGACGGCCACGCCCATCGGCCCCTTGCCGGTGATGGCGAAGAGGCGCTCGTCCTCCAGCTCCGAGATGCTCCAGACGACCTCGGCCGGGAAGCCCATCATCTTCATGTTCTCGGCGAAGGTGGACCCGACGGAGAGGGTCTCCGGTCCGCCCTTCGGGAAGTTCGTGTGGGTCATGCTCCACTGGCCGTACGCGTCCCAGTCCGTGAGCTGGGACCAGAGCTTCGCGGCGGACGCCTCGATGCGTGATTCCGCGGTGACTTCGGCCATGCGACCACCCCTTCTCGTCGGGTACGTGCGGCGGAACGTAGCCCCGGCGGCCGGAACATTCAATACTGACGACCTGTCAGAAACGGTGGGGGTCGACGGGCCGCGGTATCGAGTGCGTCTCAACAGGTGTCACGGCCGTGACGGTACTGACCAGCCCTGTCATGATGACCGGATGCAAGCGTCAGGGAAAAATGCCGGACTGGGTCTCGCCCTCGTCTCGGCGTTCGCGTTCGGTGGTTCCGGAGTGGCGGCGAAGCCGCTGATCGAGGCGGGTCTGGACCCCCTCCACATGGTCTGGCTCAGGGTGGCCGGGGCGGCGCTCGTGCTGTCCCCGCTGGCCTGGCGCCACCGTGACCTCGTCCTGCGCAGGCCCTTGCTGCTCGCCGGCTTCGGGCTGGTCGCCGTCGCGGGCGTGCAGGCCTTCTACTTCGCCTCCCTCTCCCGGATCCCGGTGGGCGTGGCCCTGCTGCTGGAGTACCTGGGTCCCGCGCTGCTGCTCGGCTACGTCCGCTTCGTCCAGCGCAAGCCCGTGACGCGGGGCGCCGCCGCGGGCGCGGCCGTGGCCGTCGTCGGCCTGGCCTGCGTGGTCGAGATCTGGTCCGGGCTGAGCCTGGACCCCCTCGGCGTGCTCTTCGGCCTCGCCGCGGCCTGCTGCCAGGCCTTCTACTTCGTCTTCGCCGACCAGGGCGCCGACGGCGACGACGCCCCCGACCCGCTCGGGGTGATCGCGTACGGCATGCTCGTCGGCGCCCTGGTCATGACCGTGATCGCCCGGCCGTGGGAGATCGACTGGCAGGTGCTGGGCGGCGAGGCCTCCGTGGGCGGCACGCTGGTGCCCGCGCCCGTGCTGCTCGCCTGGGTCGTGCTGGTCGCGACCGTCTTCGCATACCTGACCGGCGTGGTCTCGGTGCGCAGGCTCTCGCCGCAGGTCGCGGGCGTGGTGGCCTTCCTGGAGGCGGTCGTCGCCACCGTGCTGGCCTGGGTCCTGCTCGGCGAGTACCTCTCGACCTGGCAGATCGTCGGCGGCGGCCTGGTGCTGGGCGGCGCCTTCATCGCCCAGTCCTCGCGGCCGGCCCCGCCGGTCCCGCCCGTACCTCCCGTCGTGGGCGGTCCGGCCCTGCTGGACCGCGAGACGACGACGGCCTAGGGTGGCGATCATGCATTCGACCGTGCTTCCGCCTCCTGCCGCCTAGCGCGGGCGGCACCTCGACGATCTGACCCGGCCCGGGGAGTTCCCGGGCGGGTACGTGCTGCCTGCGAAGCGATGACCTGCTTCTTTCATCCTTCACGCAAGCGCGGAGAGTTTCGTGTCGAACCATTCGCCCGCTGCCGGGCGCAGTCTGCTGTACCTCGTCGTCGCCGGAGCCGCCTGGGGCACCGCCGGGGCGGCCGCCTCCCTCCTCTTCCTGGCCAGTGACCTCGGCCCGCTCGCCCTGTCGTTCTGGCGGTGCGCGGGCGGGCTCGTGGTGCTGCTGGGGGTGCTCGCCGTACGGCGGTCCCGGCCGGGCCCGGGGCGGGCGCGGCCCTCGGTGGCTTCGCTGATCGCCACCGGCCTGTTGTTCACCGTCTTCCAGGCCGCGTACTTCGCCGCCGTGCGCGAGACCGGCCTCGCGGTGGGCACCGTGGTCACGCTCGGCGCCGGGCCGGTGATCATCGCGCTCGGGGCCCGCTCCTGGATGGGCGAACGCCTCGGCCGCGGCGGCGTGGCCGCCGTCCTCGGCGCGCTGGCGGGGCTGGCCGTACTGGTGCTGGGCAGCGGGGGCGGTGAGGTGCGGCCGCTCGGCGTCGGCTGGGCGCTGCTGTCGGCCGCCGGTTACGCGGGGATGACCCTTCGGGCGCGGTGGCTCGGTCAGCGCGGCGCGGGCGGGGACCCGCTGGTGACCACCGCCTGGTCGGTCGCGGTGGGCACGGTGTGCCTGCTCCCGCTCGCGGCGGCGGAGGGCCTGCTGCCGCACACCGCCGACATCGGGCGGGTGCTCTGGCTGCTGGTGTACGTGGCCACGGTGCCGACGGCGCTGGCGTACGCCCTCTACTTCACGGGAGCCGGGGCGGTACGGGCCGCCACCGTGTCGGTGATCATGCTGATCGAGCCGGTGAGCGCGGCCGTGATCGCCGTCCTGCTCCTCGGGGAGCGGCTCACCGCCGCCGTCGTGCTGGGCACCGTACTGCTGCTGACGGCCGTGGGTGCCCTGATCGTGGCGGAATCGCGCCGTCCGGCGGGGGCGGCCGTGCCCGCCGCCGTCCGGCGCAGTCCTCAGAGCGCGGTGAGGTAGTCCGGGACGGCGATGCCGGGGGCCAGGTCCGCGGCGGGCACCGGGGTCCCGAACACGGGGGCGACCGGGACCACGCCCGCCCAGTAGGGCAGGTCCAGGTCCTCGGCGTCGTCGCTGCTCGGGCCCGTGCGCAGCTTCGCGGACACCTCGGTCAGGTCCACCCGGACCACCGCCGTGGCGGCGAGTTCCCGGGCGTTGGCGGGCCGGATGTCGGCGGAGCGGCCGGGGACGGCGGAGTCGACCAGGGCGTCCAGGGCCATCCGGCACTCGGCCTCGTCCGTGACCTGGTACGCGGTGCCGTGCACGACCACCGAGCGGTAGTTGAGCGAGTGGTGGAAGGCCGAGCGGGCCAGCACGAGACCGTCGACGTGCGTCACGGTCACGCAGACCGCCAGGCCCGGATCGGCCTTGCCGGCCGCGAGCAGCGGGCGGGAGCCGGTCGAGCCGTGGACGTAGATCGATTCGCCGACCCGGGCGAACAGCGTGGGCAGGACCACCGGCGCGCCGTCCCGCACGAAGCCGAGGTGGCAGATGTAGGCCTCGTCGAGTATCGAGTGCACCGTCTCGCGGTCGTAGCGCGCCCGGTCACGGGATCGGGTGGGGACCGTGCGGTCGGTGGGCTCGTACGCGCCGGTCGTCCCGGTGCGCTCGGTCGTCGTGTCCGTGGCGGGCGTGGCGGTCATGATGCCGACTCCATTGCACTAGTGCATACTTGGGTTTGTGCTAGTAGAGTATCGGATCACAGGGCGGGGCGCAGCGGATATCGCGGCCAGCGTCGAGGCGGGCGTGGCATCGGGCGCGCTGCCGCCCGGATCGCTGCTGCCGCCGATGCGGGAGCTTGCGGGCGAACTGGGCGTCAACCCCAACACCGTGGCGGCCGCCTACAGGACCCTGCGCGAACGCGGGGTCATCGAAACCGACGGGCGGCGCGGAAGCCGGGTGCGGCCGCGCCCCTCCACCACCCCGCGGGACGCCCTGCGGATGGTGGTGCCGCCGGGCGTGCGCGACATCGCGCAGGGCAATCCGGACGTGGCGCTGCTGCCCGCCCTGGACGGGGCGCTGGCGGCGGCGGCCCGGCGGTACGCGCAGACCCCCTCCCTCTACGGCGCGGACCCGGTCGCGCCGGACCTGGCCCGGCTCGCCCGGGCGGACTTGGACGCGGACGCCGTACCGCCCGGCCCGGTGGCGGTGACCTCGGGAGCACTGGACGCGATGGAACGGGTGCTGGTCGCCCACCTGCGGCCGGGGGACGCGGTGGCGGTCGAGGACCCGGGCTGGGGAGGTTCGCTCGACCTGGTCCCGGCCCTGGGCCTGCGGGTGCTGCCGGTGGCGGTGGACGACGACGGGCCGCGTGCCGAGGCGGTGGCCCGGGCGCTCGCCGCCGGGGCCCGGGCGCTGGTGGTGACCTCGCGCGCGCAGAACCCGACCGGCGCCGCGATCAGCGCGGAACGGGCGGGGGAGCTGCGCGCACTGCTGGCGCGCCACCCCGGGGTGCTGCTGATCGAGGACGACCACGGCCACGGGATCGTCGACCTGCCGCTGCACCCGCTGAGCGGGGTGACCGGGCACTGGGCGCTGATCCGGTCCACGGCGAAGGCCTACGGACCCGACCTGCGGCTCGCCGTGCTGACGGGCGACGCGGTGACCCTGGACCGCGTGCGGGGCCGCCAGCGGCTGGGCCCCGGCTGGGTGAGCCGGCTGCTCCAGCACGCGGTGGTGGAGCTGTGGACCTCCGACGCCGTGGACCGGGCCGCCGTGGCCCGCGCCTACGGGGAGCGGCGCGACGCCCTGGTCGAGGCCCTGCGGGAGCGGGGCGTGCGGGCGCACGGGCGCAGCGGGCTGAACGTGTGGGTGCCGGTTGCCGCCGAGACCGTGGCGGTCACGAGGCTGCTCGCCGCGGGATGGGCGGTGGCGCCCGGGGCGATCTTCCGGGTCGAGGCGGGACCGGGCGTGCGGCTGACGGTGTCGCAGCTGGCGCTCTCGGAGGTGCCGGGTCTGGCGGACGCCGTGGCCGCGGCGGTCCGGACGGGCGTCGCGGGCGGGCGGAACGACTGACCGTACGGCCGGCGGCCGAGCCGTGGCCCGGGGCCGCCGCGGCCCTCCGGCGGTCCTGCCGACAGGACTGGAGGAGGTGGACCGGGCGGGCCGGCGTCAGGCGAGTTCGACCAGGCCGCCCAGGGTCAGGAGGACTCCGCACAGCGCGTTCACCGAGCCCAGGTAGCGGTAGAACACGGCCGAGGCGACCCGCGGCGCCGGGCCGAGATCCCCGCGGGCGTGCATGCGGAGTTCGGCGTTGGCGGCCGCCCACCGCTCCAGCGCGGCGGCGGCGCCGCGGACGTTCAGCGCGACCCAGCCGCCCGCGGCGATCAGGAGGGGTCCGAGGGTCAGCAGGACGACGGCCACGTTCAAGAGATGCCTCCGGGCGGTGTGATGATCGCCCGGACATCAACACCGGTCAGGCGGGCTTCCGCGCGCCGGGGCGGGTCTGGCTGAGGGCGGCTCCGGCCAGGACGATCGCGGCGCCGACCGGGGTGTTCCAGTGCAGCTGCTCGCCGAGGACCAGGACGCCCGCCGCGGTGGCGATGACCGGGATGAAGTAGGTGACCATCTGGGCGGTGGTCGGGCCGACCTCCGTCACCAGGCGGTACTGCATCTGCAGGGCCATGCCCGTGCCGAGGGCGCCCAGGGCGATCACCGAGACGGTCGGCCAGAGCGGGAACGAGCTCGGCGCCGTCGTGAAGAGGGCGCTGACCAGCGAGAGCTGGAGGGTGGAGACCATGAGCTGGCCGCCGGTCAGGGCCACCGGGGAGCCGGGGGTGCCGGCCAGCGTGCGGCGGACGTAGATCCAGCCGATGGGATAGCAGAGGGCCGCCAGCAGGGCGAGCGCGGTGCCCCGGGCGTCGACGCCGGAGAAGCCCTGCCAGGCGCCGAGGACGATGAGGACGCCGAGGAAGCCCAGGCCCAGGCCGGCGAAACGGCGGCGCGTGGGCCGGTCCTCGGACAGGGCGACCATGGACAGCGCCATGCCCCACAGCGGGGAGGTCGCGTTGCAGATGCCGGCCAGGGTGGAGGGGATGCTCAGCTCCGCGTACGCGAACAGGGAGAACGGGGCCGTGTTGAGCAGCAGCGCGGCCACGCCGAGGTGGCCCCAGGTGCGCAGCCCCCGGGGCAGCTTCTCGCGGCGGACCAGCAGGACGGCGAGGAGGGCGAGCGCGCCGAACAGGACCCGGCCCAGGGCGACCTGGAAGGGCGGGTACGCCTGCGTGCCCACCTTGATCAGGAGGAAGCTGAAGCCCCAGACGACCGAGAGGATCGTGAACCGGACCCGCCAGTCGAGGAGCCCGGCGCGCCGGCCGGCGGCGGTGTTCGGCGGGGTGGCGGTGTTCGTCGGGATGGCGGTGGTGGAGAGGGTGGGCCGCGGGGCGGTCGGTGCGCTCATGACCCTTACTCTGCTCGTGTCAACTTCGTAGGACAAGCGAGAGTTTCTCCAGTCGACGACGTAGCATCACTTACATGTTGAACCTGGAGCGCCTGCGCACCCTCGACGCCCTCGCCCGCCACGGCTCGGTCAGCGGCGCAGCCGACGGCCTCCACGTCACCACCTCCGCCGTCTCCCAGCAGATGGCCAAGCTGGAGCGCGAGGTCGGACAGCCGCTGCTGGCCAGGAACGGGCGCGGGGTCCGGCTCACCGACGCCGGGCGGCTCCTCGCCGATCACGCGGCCCGGATCATCTCCCAGGTGGAGCTCGCCCAGGCCGACGTCGAGGCGCAGCGCGGATGCGCCGTCGGCGAGCTGCGGATCGGCGCCTTCCCGACCGCCATGCGCGGGCTGCTGCCGCAGGCCCTGTCCGCGCTGCGCGCCGGACATCCGGACGTGCGGGCCCGGGTGCGCGAGCAGGAGCCCGAGGAGAGCATGGCCGCCGTCGTGCGCGGCGACCTCGACCTGGCACTGGCCATCGACTGGCACAACAAGCGGATGCCGGTCCCCGCCGAACTCACCCGGATCCACCTGCTGGACGACTCCGTCGACATCGCGGTCCCGGCCGGTCACCCGCTGGCCGACAAGAGCAGGATCTCGCTCGCCGACTTCGCCGACGACGACTGGATCTCCTGGAACGAGGGGCAGTTCTGCCACGAGTGGCTGGTCTTCACCCTGCGCGGTACGGGCGTCGAGCCGCGCATCGCCCACATCGCCGAGGAGCACCACACGCAGCTGGCCTTCGTGGAGGCCGGACTCGGCGTGTGCGTGGCGCCGAAGCTGGGCCGGGGCCCCGTGCCGCCGGGGGTGCGGCTGCTGCCGGTCTGCGACGCCGTACGCCGCCACGTGTACGCCGTCTGGCGCGCGGACGCCGACCGGAGGCCGTCGATCCGCGCCGCGGTCGACGCCCTGCGGCAGGCGGCCGACGGACTCCGGTAGTCCGCCGACTCGCCCGCCCGGCCGTCCACTTGGCCGTCCGCCCGGCCGTTCGCCCGGGCAGGGCTCAGAGCTTGCGGAAGTCCCAGGAGACGATCGAGTCGGGGGTCAGGCGGATCCAGGCGTGCCGGCCGTCGTGCGGCATCTCCTCGATGCCGAAGTTCTTGACCGGGAAGATCCGCTCGGCCTCCGCCAGTTCGGGACAGGGCTCGCCGGTGCGCGGGGCCTCGCCCACGAAGACGGCGCTGCCGGACAGCTCCACCCCGCGCAGTTCGTCGTAGGACTCGCCCGAGTCCACGACCACCGAGATCCGCGGGTCCTCGCGCAGGTCGGACCAGCGGCGGCTGCGTGTGATCGAGTACAGCCACAGCGAGCTGCCGTCCCAGGCGAACCACAGGGCGCCCACGTGCGGACGCCCGCCGGGGGAGACCGTCGCGACCCGGCAGGTCTTCTGCTCGCGCAGGAAGGAGTCCACTTCCGCGTCGCTCATCATGATGCGCCGGCCGCGCCGCTGCGAGGTTCCGGTTCGTGACTCGTCCATCCGTCCTGCACCCCTTCACATCTGACTGTGTGTCAGGAATCATGAGGGCTCTTCCGTCGCCACGCCAGGGGGAGCCATGCCGGATCTCGATCCCGCCACCACCGCGCTGCTCACCGTCGAGTGCCAGAACGGTGTCGTGGGCGAGGAGAGCGCGCTGCCCGAGCTCGCCAAGGAGGCCCGGGACTCGGGGATGCTGGAGCGGGTGGCCGCGCTGGTCGACGCCGCGCGCGGGGCCGGCGTACAGGTGCTGCACGCCGTCGCCGAGCGGCGGCCCGACGGGCTCGGGGCGAACACCAACGCCCGGCTGTTCCGGGCCGCCGGGAGACTGCCCGTGCGCCAGCTCACCGGGAGCCGGGCCGTGGAGGTCGCCGCCCCCATCGCCGTCGCCGGGCAGGACCTGGTGGTCCGCCGGCTGCACGGGCTCTCCCCGATGGCCGGCACCGACCTCGACGCCCTGCTGCGCAACCTCGGCGTCCGCACCCTCGTCGTCACCGGGGTCTCCTCGAACATCGCGATCCCGAACACCGTCTTCGACGCCGTGAACCTCGGCTACCAGGTCGTGGTCCCCGCCGACGCCATCGCCGGGGTGCCCGCCTCCTGCACCGCCGAGGTGATCCGCAACTCCCTCGCCCTGGTGGCGTCCATCACCACGGCCGAAGAGCTCCTCAATCAGTGGGCTCCCGCTCCCTGACCCCCGTAACCTGGGCGGATGCTGTCCGAAGTGATCGCGACCCGTTACGTCACGCCCCTGCGTGAGGGCGGCTCGCTCCCGGGGATCGTCGAGGCCGACGACCTCGGTACCTACGTCATGAAATTCACCGGAGCCGGCCAGGGCCGCAAGACCCTGGTCGCCGAGGTCGTCTGCGGCCGCCTGGCCCAGCGGCTGGGACTGCGCGTCCCGAGGCTGGTCCAGATGCAGCTCGACCCCGTCATCGGGCTCGGCGAGCCCGACCAGGAGGTCCAGGAGCTGCTCAAGGCCAGCGGCGGGCTCAACCTGGGCATGGACTACCTGCCCGGCTCGATCGGCTTCGACCCGCTCGCCTACCAGGTGGACCCCGTGGAGGCGGGGCGCGTGGTCTGGTTCGACGCCCTCATCAACAACGTCGACCGCTCCTGGCGCAACCCGAACATGCTCGTCTGGCACGGGGACCTCTGGCTCATCGACCACGGCGCCACCATGATCTGGCACCACAACTGGCCCACCGCCGGGGCCGCGGCCGCCAAGCCCTACAACGCCTCCGACCACGTACTGGCCCCCGTGGGCCCGGACATCGGGGCGGCGGCCGCCGCCCTCGCGCCGCTCGTGACCGAGGAACTGCTGACGGAGGTCACGGCCGACGTCCCCGACGAGTGGCTGGTCGACGAGCCGGGCTTCGACTCCACCAACGCGCTGCGCCGCGCCTACGTGGAGGCGTTGCTGCCGCGCGCGGCCACGATCCACGAGAGGATCACCATGGAGGCCGAGGTCAAGCAGCGGTCCGGTCCGCCGGGCTGGCTGGCCGAACGCCTCGCCCCCCTGCCCCACAAGAAGAAGAGCGACGACGAGTGACCAAGCGGGACGTGTTCGAATACGCGCTGGTGCGTGTGGTGCCCCGGATGGAACGGGGCGAGTGCTTCAACGCCGGCGTGATCGTCTACTGCCGGGCGCACGCCTACGTCGCCGCGCGCACCCACCTCGACGAGGCGAAGCTCCTCGCGCTGGATCCGGGGGCGGACGTGGCCGGGGTACGGGCCGCGCTGCACGGGGTCGAGGGCGTGTGCGCGGGTGGGGCGTCCGCCGGGCAGGCGGCCGGTGACGACGCCGGCCGGCGCTTCCGGTGGCTGATCGCCCCGCGGAGCACGGTGGTGCAGCCGGGGCCGGTGCACACCGGCCTCACGGCCGATCCGGCCGCCGAGGTGGAGCGGTTGCTGGACCTCTTGGTCCGCTGACGCCGACGTCGGCGCCGACGCCGACATCGGCGGGCGCGGGTGCGGGTGCGCGGCGTTCGGGTGCGGCGCCGTCGCGGGGGCTCCGCCCCGAGCCCGCGCGCCTCGAACACCGGCGGGGCCGGACCCGTCGCCGTTGACACCGGGTGCCAGGGCTCCTAGCGTCTCCTCAGCTGAAGCTACTAAGCGGTTGCTCACCTCAGGGCGGCCGTCTCTCAAGGGCGAGGAGATCCAGCATGTCCACCACCGAGCAGCGCGTCGCGATCGTGACCGGGGCGGCCCGGGGCATCGGCGCGGCCACCGCCGTACGCCTGGCCGCCGAGGGCCGGGCCGTCGCCGTACTCGACCTCGACGAGGCGGCCTGCAAGGAGACCGTGGAGGTGATCACGGCGGCCGGCGGCAGGGCCCTGGCGGTCGGCTGCGACGTCTCCGACGCCGCGCAGGTGGAGGCCGCCGTCGCGCGCGTCGCCGACGAGCTCGGCGCCCCGACCATCCTGGTCAACAACGCCGGCGTGCTGCGCGACAACCTGCTCTTCAAGATGAGCGAGACCGACTGGGACACGGTCATGAACGTGCACCTGCGCGGCGCCTTCCTGATGTCGAAGGCCTGTCAGAAGTACATGGTGGAGGCCAAGTTCGGCCGCATCGTGAACCTCTCCAGCAGCTCGGCGCTCGGCAACCGCGGCCAGGCCAACTACTCCGCCGCCAAGGCCGGTCTGCAGGGCTTCACCAAGACCCTGGCCATCGAGCTCGGCAAGTTCGGCGTCACCGCCAACGCCGTCGCCCCCGGTTTCATCGTCACCGAGATGACAGCCCAGACGGCGGCCCGCGTCGGCATGGGCTTCGAGGACTTCCAGGCGGCCGCCGCCACCCAGATCCCCGTCCAGCGCGTCGGCCGCCCGGACGACATCGCCAACGCCATCGCCTTCTTCACGGGCGAGGCCGCCGGCTTCGTCTCCGGTCAGGTCATGTACGTCGCCGGCGGCCCGCTCAACTGACCGGCGAAGAGATCACGAGAGGCAGGCGCACGTCATGACGTACGACGGTATCGACAGCGGCAAGGTCGCGCTGATCACCGGGGCGAGCCGGGGCATCGGCTACGGCATCGCCGAGGCACTGGTCGCCCGCGGCGACCGGGTCTGCATCACCGGACGCAACGAGGACGCGCTGAAGGAGGCCGTCGAGCGGCTCGGGGCGGACCGGGTGATCGGGGTCGCCGGCAAGGCGCACGACGAGGCCCACCAGGCCATCGCCGTCGAGCGCACGATGGAGGCCTTCGGCCGCGTCGACTTCCTGGTGAACAACGCGGGCACCAATCCGGTCTTCGGGCCGATCGCGGACCTGGACCTCGGGGTCGCCCGCAAGGTCTTCGAGACCAATGTGATCTCGGCGCTGGGCTTCGCCCAGCGGACCTGGCACGCCTGGCAGAAGGACAACGGCGGGGCGATCGTGAACATCGCCTCCATCGCCGGCGTCTCCGCCTCGCCCTTCATCGGCGCGTACGGGATGAGCAAGGCCGCCATGGTCAACCTCACCCTCCAGCTCGCCCACGAGATGGCACCGGGTGTCCGGGTCAACGCGATCGCCCCCGCGGTGGTCAGGACCAAGTTCGCGCAGGCGCTCTACGAGGGCCGGGAGCAGGAGGCCGCGGCGGCCTATCCGCTCGGCCGGCTGGGGCTCCCGGAGGACATCGGAGGCGCCGCGGCGTTTCTTACATCTGCACAAGCGGAATGGATCACGGGCCAAACTCTGGTCGTCGATGGTGGGATGTTCCTCAATGCTGGTGTGCACTGACCGATAACCGGACACATTTGCCTCCGAAAGGGAGGTAAATGCGTACTGAATATGCACGTAACCGGTCAAGTGCCCCACGAAACCACCCCATTGGATTCGTGGGGCACTGCGGTAGGGTCTGCCGCACCCCTGGCTGATCGAGGAGCGTGCAAGTGTTCAACCGGACCAGATGCCTGCAGATCACTGCGGCCCTTGCGTCCATATCCCTGCTCGCCGGATGCGGCCTGCTGTCGGAGGACAACGACGACGACGTCAAGAAGATCGTCGTCGGCACCACGAGCGCACCGAGCACCCTCGATCCCGCCGCCGCGTGGGACGGCTCCCATGAGCTGTACCGGAACGTCTACCAGACCCTGCTGGCGTTCCCCACGGGCTCCACCAAGCCCCAGCCCGACGCCGCCCAGAACTGCGAGTTCACGGACGGGGCGAGCCAGGCCTACCGGTGCACCCTGCGCAAGGGCCTGAAGTTCTCCAACGGCGAGCCGCTCGACGCCAAGGCGGTCAAGTACTCCCTCGACCGGATCAAGACGATCGGCTCCAAGGTCGGTCCGAAGGACCTCTTCGGCAGTCTCGACAAGATCGAGACCCCGGACGCCCTTACGGTCGTCTTCCACCTGAACACCTCGGACGCCACCTTCCCGTACGTCCTCGGCTCGCCCGCCGCCTCGCTGGTCGCGCCCAAGGACTACCCCGC
>NZ_JBIAJH010000057.1:0-32886 GCF_042871845.1 Streptomyces sp. NPDC005533
GCACCCACGACCCCTCGCCTGGACGAAAACAGCCGACGAAATCCTCGACAAGGTCGCCGCCTACTGCCACCGAATCTCTGACTCAGGTCACTAGGTCGTCCGACGCCCAGGTCGTCGAACCGATGCGTGCCGTCGAGCGGGAGCCAGCCGCGCGGTAGACCCCGGCCAGGGCGGCCGGCATCGCGTCGCCGCCGTGCTCCCTCCCCACCCGCAGGGGGCCGCCGGTGTCCGGCGTGTGGGGGCGGGCGGTCGGCGCTACGCCCGGAAACGGTCCAGCAGGGCCACGTACTCGGCGTCCGTGAGCAGTCCGGCGCTGTGCAGCTCGTCCAGGTGCCGCAGGCGCTCGCCGCCGCTGCGCGCCGCCGGGACGGAGCTCACGGCGCCGACCCGGGCACGGCCGCGCACCGCGGCCAGGACCGCGGCCGCGAACGGCAGCGACTCGTGCACCGCGCCGTAGCCCACGCCGAAGACGGCCGCCGCCAGGTCGTGGTCCGGGCGCGGATCGGCGGGAGCGTCCCGTACGAGGAGCCGCAGGTGACCGCCCGGACCCTCCGGGGAGCACCACTCGACGCCGGTGAGGGAGGCCAGCGGCAGGCGCTGGTCGCCCGCCTTCCACTTGGTGCTCGTGGCGCCGGTGCGCGACCAGTGGAAGGTGACCGCCGCGCCGTCGAAGCCGACCCGCGCGTCGTACGCCTTCAGGTGGACCGGCGGCGGCGGTACGTCGACCAGGAAGCGGTCGGCCGGCTCCCCGGCGTCCGGCCCCAGCCGGGAGCGCAGGGCGTCCGCGAACGCCGCCGCCTGCGGCGCCCGGTCGCCCGGCAGCACCAGCCGGTACGGGTCGCAGTTCTCCCTCAGCTGCCCGGCGGCGGCCTCCATCAGCGGATCCGCGCCCGGCCGCGGCACGGCGCGCAGCACCACCGTGTCCCGCTTCCCGGCGCTCACGGTCACCTCGGAGACCGCTTCGAGGGGGATCCGGCGCGAGCCGAGGGCGTGCAGGAGTCTCGGCACCCTCGGCGTTCTGATCCCCCGTGCGAAGCGGATGAGCACCGAGTCCGAGTCGAACTCCCAGACGGCATGATTTCCGGCCAGTACGTCACCCATGCGGCACATCGTAAAGGGCGGCGCCCCCGCGCGTCCCCCCTCGGTGCGGAGCCCGTTTTTCGCACCTCTACGCGCGTCAGTCCGCCTCTGTCCCGGAAATTCCACGCCGACAGGCGTCGTCCCCGCTCGCGCAGACAACGGAACCGAACGCGCCGGTTCCGATCCTCGCGAAGTTCTCCACCGAGTCCGTTCCTGGCGCGAAATAGCCGGTGTGTGACCTGGCCCGGGCCGAGGACAGCAGCCGCGCACCGAACTCCGGGGACACCGGATCGGCGCCGTGGCCCACCCCGACCACCTCCAGGTGCGGCACGTCCGCGATCCAGTCGCCCTCGTCCCGCGTCGCCCAGACCCGCGCCGAGGTGTGCAGGTCCGCGACGCTCGAAGCGCGCATCCCGGGGCTGCCCGCCACCACCACGTCCGTCACCCGCTCGGGCAGCTCGTGCGCGGCTACCCCGCACACCACCGACCCGTAGCTGTGGCAGAACAGCGCCACGCCCGAGTTCCCGGGCAGGGCCGTGGTCAGCGCCTTCAGCCGGACCGCGCCGTCGACGGCCATGCGCCCCGTGGCGGCGTCCACGCCGACCCCGGTGGGCGCGGTGTAGCCGGCCCAGGCGATGACCGCCGTCCGACCGCCCGGCGCGGCCGCGCGCTGGCTCTCGTACAGGGACTCGGCCATGCCGACGGGGGAGGTCAGGCGGCGCTGGGTGCGCTCGAAGGTGAGGGCGTCGGTGTCCACGCCGGGCACGATCACCGAGACCCGGCGGGCCCGGTCGAGGTCACCGAACACCTCGGCCACCCGCCCGCCGCCGCTCGGATCGAAGGTCAGGATCTGCCGGCCCGGGTCGGCGAGCGAGGCGAAGCGGTGGGAGCGCCGGCCGGCCTCCGCCCGGTCGGCCGGGGTCAGGGCCACATCGCGGCTGCGGGCCTCCTCGACCTCGCTGGCCTGCTCCAGGCCACGCAGGTTGGCCCGGTAGCGGGTGGTGGCGGGGACCCCGTCGAGATTGCCGACGACGAACGGGTAGCCGTCGGCGAGCCGGGCCCGCTGGGCCCCGTCCAGGCCCGCGAAGAAGCGGGCCACCGTCCGCACGGGCGCGTCGGCGGGCGGCACCGGACGTCCGTCGATCCGGGCCTTGGCCCAGGACTGGAGCGCGGCGGCCCGCAGCGGGGTGCCCCCCTCCGGCCGGTGCACGGCCGTCCAGCCGGTGGTCGCCAGCATGATGAAGACCACCGCCAGCGCGAGCAGGGCGCGCAGGACGGCAGGGCGCGGGTCGGCGCCGGGAACGGGGGAGTGGGCGAGGCCGGACAGATTCACTGGGACCAGCGTAGGAGACCTCGACCGGGCGTGGCGCCCCGGGTGACAGGACTCACGGCCAAGCGTGGGACCCCTTACGGAACGCGGGTGATCCGCTACAACTCCCCGGCGTGTCCTGCCGATCAGGCTCCCGCGGCCTGCATGCGCCAGCTCGCCGCCAGGGACGGGCCGATGCGGTCGAGGTGGGTCTCCGTCAGCCGCCGGATCGCGTCCACGCTGGTGTCCTCACCCTGCCCCCAGAGCCGCCCGGTGAGTCGCATCACACCGCAGAACGCGGCGACGGCCACCCGCGGCCGCGGATCGGCGTCCACGTCCAGGCCCTCGCGGGCGGCGATCAGCCGGGAGACCCGCTCCTCCAGCTCGGCGGAGCGCCGCAGGTGCACGGCGAGCAGGGCCGGGGTGCACTCGATCAGCCGGTAGCTGCGCATGTAGAGGTCGACGGGGACCACGTCGGCGAGGGCCTCCTCGACGGTGTCCCAGGCGGCGAGCACCGCGCCCCGCATGGCCTCCAGGGGCCCCTCGGCGGCAGGCCGGGCGCGCAGGGAGGCGACGAAGTGCGCCTCCGTCAGGTCCTGGACGGCGAAGACGACCTCCTCCTTGTTGGCGAAGTAGCGGAAGAAGGTGCGCTGGGACACGTTCACGGCGTCGGTGATCTCGTCGACGGTGGTGCGCTCGTACCCCTGGGAGAGGAAGAGCCGGAGCGCGGCGCGCAGCAGCGCGTCCCGGGTGCGGCGCTTCTTGCGCTCGCGCAGTCCCGGCACCGGCGCGGCCGGCGCCGACCGCTCGTCGATCATCACTCCCGGGCTCCCTTCCGACGCCGAGTGGGCGGTCAGAGTACCCGTGACGGGCGGGGCGGCGGCCGTCGCGTTGAGCCGTTTGCGAAGGTCCGCCCGCCCTCCCGGGCCGGGGTGCGGGGGCGGCCGCGCATGACACGTTCGGGTCGGCCGCCGCCGGGGCGCCCGGCCCCGCCGGGGCGGGCGCGGGCCCGCGCGGACGGCTCCCGGAAGCGTCAACTCCGTACGTACGGCGGCCCTGCCGGACGGTTCCGGCGCGGCCGTCGCCTATCCGGGTGGACCCGCCCGCGGCCCCTTCCGCCCGCCCGTCACCGCAGGTCAGCGTGGTGTCAATGAGGCCCCGGAAACGGTCCGGGCGCCCGCCGTCCACAAGGAGTTGACCCGTCATGCGTACGTGTCGCACCCCGCGCGTCACCACCGTCCTCGCCGCGACCGTCCTGGCCCTGACCGCCCTCATCCCGAGTACGGCCACCGCGGCCCGGGCCGCGGGCCCGCCGGCCCTCGGGGCCTGCGCGACGGGGCAGCTGTGCCTGTGGGCGAAACCGGAGTTCAAGGGCGCCAAGCGGACCTACGAGCTGAGCACCCTGGACGTCGACAGCTGCACCGCGCTGCCCGCCGGGACCAGCGCCCAGTCGCTCACCAACCGCACCGGGCGGCCGGTGACCACGTACCAGTCGGCGGAGTGCGCGGAGACCGGTGAGTTCCAGACCTACCCGGGCGACGGGGTCTGGCTGCCCCAGTCGCCCTACCAGGTGCGGGCGTTCAAGGTGTGGGAGAGGTAGCTTCCCGCTGCGCCGGAGCGGGTGCGGGTGCGGGTGCGGGTTCGAATTCGGGCGAGGGCGAGGGCCCGGGAGCGACGGCGGGCGCGGGCCGGGCCGGGTCCCCGCCCGTGGCCGCCGCCCCGCCCAGCCGGGCGACCTCGCCGCGCAGCGCCCGCACCTCCTCCCGCAGCTCCCGCAGGGCCGCCAGCTGCAGCCGCTCCGCCTGGTCGTCGCGCTCGAAACGGGAGATGAACCACGCGGCGATGTTGGCGGTCACCACACCGAGCAGGGCGATCCCCGACAGCATCAGGCCCACCGCCAGGACCCGGCCGAGGCCGGTGGTCGGCGAGTGGTCCCCGTACCCGACCGTCGTCATCGTGGTGAAGGACCACCACACGGCGTCGCCCAGGTTCTTGATGTTCCCGTCCGGGGCGTCCCGCTCCACGCTCAGCACCGCGAGCGAGCCGAACATCAGCAGCCCCACCACCGCCCCGGCCACATAGGTCGTCAGCTGGATCTGCGGGGCCATCCGGGCCCGCCGGCCCACCAGCATCAACGTCGCGACCAGCCGCAGCAGCCGCAGCGGCTGCACCAGCGGCAGCACCACGGCGGCCAGGTCCAGCCAGTGGGTGCGGACGAAGTGCCTGCGGTCCGCCGAGAGGCCCAGCCGCACCACGTAGTCGAGGGCGAAGGCACCCCACACCACCCACTCCACGTGCGTGCAGGCCCGGTGCACGTCCGCGGTCGCGTCGGGGGCCACGATCGGCACGGCGTACGCCACGGCGAAGGCCAGGGCGAGCACGAGCAGCGGGGTCTGGCTCCGCCGTTCCCACACCTGCTGACGGGAGGGTTCCTTCATACCGAGCATCGTAAAGAACGCGTAAGGGGCGCTGGGACATGTGTCCCGGCGCCCCCACGGACGAGTGACGGCCTGCGGCTAGGCGTCCCCGCCCGCCGCACCCGGGTCGGCCGCCGCCACGTCCAGCAGCTGGTATCGGTCCACGGCCTGCTTCAGCACCGAACGGTCGATCTGGCCGGTCTTCGCGAGCTCGGTGAGCGTCGCCAGGACCACCGACTGCGCGTCGATGTGGAAGAAGCGCCGGGCCGCACCGCGCGTGTCCGCGAAGCCGAAGCCGTCCGCGCCCAGCGAGGTGTACGGGCCGGGCACCCACCGCGAGATCTGGTCCGGGACCGCCCGCATCCAGTCCGACACCGCCACGAACGGCCCCTCCGCACCCGACAGCTTCCGCGTCACGTACGGAACGCGCTGCTCCTCCTCCGGGTGGAGCAGGTTGTGCTCCTCCACCTCGACGGCCTCGCGGCGCAGCTCGTTCCAGGAGGTCGCCGACCAGACGTCCGCCCGGACGTTCCACTCCGCGGCCAGGATCCGCTGCGCCTCCAGCGCCCACGGCACCGCCACGCCCGAGGCCATGAGCTGCGCCCCGACGATGCCCGAGGTGCCCCGGGACACCCGGTGGATGCCCTTGAGGATGCCGTCCACGTCGACGTCCGCCGGCTCCGCCGGGTGCTGGATCGGCTCGTTGTAGACGGTCAGGTAGTAGAAGACGTCCTCCGCCTCCGGCCCGTACATGCGCCGCAGACCGTCCTTGACGATGTGCGCGATCTCGTAACCGTAGGCCGGGTCGTACGCCACGCAGCCCGGGTTCGTCGAGGCCAGCAGCTGGGAGTGACCGTCGGCGTGCTGGAGGCCCTCACCCGTCAGGGTGGTCCGCCCGGCGGTCGCGCCCAGGACGAAACCGCGCGCCAGCTGGTCGGCCATCTGCCAGAACTGGTCACCCGTGCGCTGGAAACCGAACATCGAGTAGAAGACGTAGACCGGGATCAGCGGCTCGCCGTGCGTCGCGTACGCCGAACCCGCGGCGATCAGCGAGGCCGTGCAGCCCGCCTCCGAGATGCCGTCGTGCAGCATCTGCCCGGTCGGCGACTCCTTGTACGCGAGCAGCAGGTCGCGGTCGACCGCCTCGTACTGCTGGCCCAGCGGGTTGTAGATCTTGGCGCTCGGGAAGAAGGCGTCCATGCCGAAGGTGCGGTACTCGTCGGGCGCGATCAGCACGAACCGCTTGCCGATCTCCTTGTCCCGCATCAGGTCCTTCAGGATGCGGACGAAGGCCATCGTGGTGGCGATCGACTGCTGGCCCGAGCCCTTCTTGGCGGCCGCGTACGTGGCGTCGCCCGGCAGCTGCAGCGGCTTGGCCCGCACCACACGGGTCGGCACGTAGCCGCCCAGCGAGCTGCGCTGGTCGTGCATGTACTGGATCTCCGGCGAGTTGCGGCCCGGGTGGTAGTAGGGCGGCGCCCCGCCCTCCAGCTGCTGGTCCGTGATCGGGATGCGCAGGCGGTCCCGGAAGCGCTTGAGGTCGTCGACCGTCAGCTTCTTCATCTGGTGCGTCGCGTTGCGGCCCTCGAAGTTCGGGCCCAGCGTCCAGCCCTTGACCGTCTGCGCCAGGATCACCGTCGGCTGGCCCTTGTGCGCCTTGGCCGCCGCGTACGCCGCGTACACCTTCTTGTGGTCGTGCCCGCCGCGGCCCAGGTGCTGGATCTGGTAGTCGGTCATGTTCTCGACCATCGCGCGCAGCCGCTGGTCCCCGCCGAAGAAGTGCTCACGGATGTACGCGCCCGACTCGGTGGCGTACGTCTGGAACTGTCCGTCCGGCGTCGAGTTCATCTTGTTGACCAGGATGCCGTCGCGGTCCTGGGCCAGCAGCGGGTCCCAGGACCGGTCCCAGATCAGCTTGATGACGTTCCAGCCGGCCCCGCGGAACTGCGACTCCAGCTCCTGGATGATCTTGCCGTTGCCGCGCACCGGGCCGTCGAGCCGCTGGAGGTTGCAGTTGACCACGAAGGTCAGGTTGTCCAGGCCCTCGCGGGCGGCGATCGACAGCTGGCCGAGCGACTCCGGCTCGTCCATCTCGCCGTCGCCGAGATACGCCCAAACGTGGGACTTGGAGGTGTCCGCGATCCCGCGCGCCTCCATGTACCGGTTCATCCGCGCCTGGTAGATCGCACCGAGCGGGCCGAGGCCCATCGAGACGGTCGGGAACTCCCAGAAGTCCGGCATCAGACGCGGGTGCGGGTAGCTGGACAGACCGTACGGGGCCTTCGACTTCTCCTGGCGGAACGCGTCGAGCTGCTGCTCGGAGAGCCGGTCCAGGAGGTACGCGCGGGCGTAGATACCGGGGGAGGCGTGCCCCTGGAAGAAGATCTGGTCGCCGCCGTCACCCTCGTCCTTGCCCCGGAAGAAGTGGTTGAAGCCCACGTCGTAGAGGGAGGCGGAGGAGGCGAAGGTGGCGATGTGGCCGCCCACGCCGATCCCGGGACGCTGGGCGCGCGAGACCATCACGGCCGCGTTCCACCGGGTGGCGTTGAGGACCTTGCGCTCGATCTCCTCGTTCCCGGGGAAGAACGGCTCGTCCTTGGTGGCGATCGTGTTGACGTAATCCGTGCTGCGCATCTCGGGCACGGCCACGCGCTTCTCGCGGGCCCGCTCGATCAGCCGCAGCATCAGGTAGCGGGCGCGCTCACGGCCCCGCTCGTCGACCGCTGCGTCCAGGGAGTCGAGCCACTCCTGCGTCTCCTCCGGATCGAAGTCCGGGACCTGACTGGGCAGGCCGCCAATGATGATCGGATTGCGATCGGATGCGGAAGCCACGCTGTTCCTTCACTGTCGGGGGAGTCGTGCTGAAGCCGTACCGGGGGGTGCCGCCTCCCATGCTCTTACGCTCGCCCGAAATCGTCATCTTTACCACCGGGTAATGGCCGGAAGATCGGTGGCCGGTCCGGACAAACCGCGATCTTACGCCCGAGCCGGGCACTCGCTTCGTGCGGCCGTTCGTCGCTCAAACAGGTAGGAAAGCCGTCGAGGGTCGCCGATGATGCCGAATGAGCTGGAATGGTGTGGGATGAATCACCAGAGGGACACACGGGAAGGCTGAAAGTTGCGGCGAGACGGCCGCAATCGTCACCGTTTCGACGGTCTCGACGGCCGGGTACTTGCGCGATCCGCCGCGCCCGTGTGGACTACGCCCAATGCTGCGCGTACGCGCGCCGCCCAAGACATTCACCGAACATGAGCAGGAGGCACCCCGTGAGCGCGACCGCGGACCACGCGGAGAGCCTGGCCGCCCGGCTGGGTTTCCAGTCCGAACAGGTGGTCCAGGAGATCGGCTACGACGACGACGTCGATCAGGAATTCCGTGAGTCCATCCAGGACCACATCAGCAACGACCTCGTCGACGAGGAGTACGACGACGTTGCCGATGCGGTGCTGCTGTGGTTCCGGGAGGAAGACGGCGATCTGACTGACACGCTGGTCGACGCCACAGAGCTGGTCGAGGACGGCGCACTGATCCTGCTGCTGACCCCCAAGACGGGCCGCCCCGGCTACGTCGAGGCCAGCGACATCAGCGAGGCCGCCGAGACCGCCGGCCTTTCGCAGACCAGGAGCATCAGTGTCGGCAAGGAGTGGGCCGCCACCAAGCTGGTGACGCCCAAGACCGCCGCCAAGTCCAAGCGCTGAGCCGCGCCCGCTGCCGAGCGGACACGCTTGCACACCCCGCCTACCAGGTGACACCGGTCGGCGGGGTGTGCGCGTTCACGGCCCGGGGCCACCGATGGCCCTAGGCTTTGCCTCACCCGAACAGCCCAACGCAGGGATGCGGGAACGAAGGGATGCGACAGATGGCGATCGAGGTCGGCGACAAGGCCCCGGACTTCGAGCTCAAGGACAACCACGGTGCCACCGTGCGGCTCTCCGACTTCCGCGGGGAGAAGGCCGTGGTGCTGCTCTTCTACCCGTTCGCCTTCACCGGCGTCTGCACCGGCGAGCTCTGCGAGCTGCGCGACCAGCTGCCGCGCTTCCAGAACGACGACGTCCAGCTCCTCGCCGTCTCCAACGACTCCGTGCCGACCCTGCGGGTCTTCGGGGAGCAGGAGGGCCTGGAGTACCCGCTGCTGTCGGACTTCTGGCCGCACGGCGAGACCTCCCGCGCGTACGGCGTCTTCGACGAGGCCAAGGGCTGCGCGGTCCGCGGCACCTTCGTCATCGACAAGGACGGCGTGGTGCGCTGGAGCGTGGTCAACGGACTGCCCGACGCACGTGACCTGAACGAGTACATCAAGGCGCTCGACAGCCTCTGACCGAGGTCTGCGCGGGCCGTATGCGCAGTTCCCTGCGAAAACCGCTTCCGGGCGGGAACCCGTCACTAGGATCGAAACGTTGATCCGGTAGCAACCGCACGACGGGGCACCGCCCCACACAGAACCCAATGGAGGACCCGTGGGAGTCAGCCTCAGCAAGGGCGGCAACGTCTCGCTGACCAAGGCCGCGCCTAACCTGACGGCGGTCATCGTCGGTCTGGGCTGGGATGCTCGCACCACCACCGGTGTCGACTTCGACCTCGACGCCAGCGCGATCCTGACCAGCGACCAGGGCAAGGTCACCAGCGACGCGAACTTCGTCTTCTTCAACAACCTGAAGAGCCCCGACGGCTCGGTGGAGCACACCGGTGACAACACCACCGGTGAGGGCGAGGGCGACGACGAGGCGATCAAGGTCAACCTCGCCGGCGTCCCGGCCGACGTGGCGAAGATCGTCTTCCCGGTCTCGATCTACGAGGCCGAGAGCCGCCAGCAGAGCTTCGGCCAGGTCCGCAACGCCTACATCCGCGTCGTGAACCAGGCCGACAACACCGAGCTCGCCCGCTACGACCTCTCCGAGGACGCCTCGACCGAGACCGCCATGGTCTTCGGCGAGCTCTACCGCAACGGCGCGGAGTGGAAGTTCCGCGCCATCGGCCAGGGCTACGCCTCCGGCCTGCGCGGCATCGCGCAGGACTTCGGCGTCAACGTCTGATCCCGAGCAGTCCATCCGTCCGGCGCCGTGCACTGTGTGTACGGCGCCGGACGCGGTTCACCGCACCACCCGCGCCACCGCTTCCGTCGCACCGCACCATCGCTTCACCGCACCACCGCACCACCGCTTCACCGCGGCATCGCAGGGCCGCTTCGCCACACCGGCACACCGCCACACCGGCACACCGCCGCACCGTCGTCCGGGGAGGACCACAACATGGGCGTCACACTCGCCAAGGGGGGCAATGTCTCCCTGTCCAAGGCCGCACCGAACCTCACCAGGGTGCTGATCGGTCTCGGATGGGACGCGCGCTCGACCACGGGAGCCGACTTCGACCTCGACGCCAGCGCGCTGCTGTGCAACAGCGGCCGGGTGCTCGGGGACGAGTACTTCGTCTTCTACAACAACCTGAAGAGCCCCGACGGCTCCGTCGAACACACGGGCGACAACCTCACCGGCGAGGGTGAAGGCGACGACGAGTCGATCCTCATCGACCTCACCAAGGTCCCGGCCCAGGTGGACAAGATCGTCTTTCCGGTCTCCATCCACGAGGCGGAGACCCGCCGACAGAGCTTCGGCCAGGTCAACAACGCCTTCATCCGCGTGGTGAACCAGGCCGACGGCCAGGAACTGGCCCGCTACGACCTCTCCGAGGACGCCTCCAACGAGACCGCGATGATCTTCGGCGAGGTCTACCGGTACGGGGGCGAATGGAAGTTCCGTGCGGTGGGGCAGGGGTACGCGTCGGGGCTCAGGGGCATCGCTCTAGACTTCGGGGTCAACGTTTCGTAAAGCCGTACAAGACGATGGGGTGCCAGTGCTTCTCAAAACCTTCGGCTGGTCGTTCGCAATCACTGCGCTCGGTCTGGTCGCAGCGGTGTTCTACGGGGGGTGGCAAGCCTTCGGGATCGTGGCGATCCTGTCGGTCCTCGAGATCTCGCTGTCTTTCGACAACGCGGTGGTCAACGCCGGAATCCTGAAGAAGATGAATGCCTTCTGGCAGAAGATCTTCCTCACCGTCGGCGTACTCATCGCGGTCTTCGGTATGCGACTGGTCTTCCCCGTCGTGATCGTCGCGATCAGTGCCAAGATCGGGCCCTTCGAGGCCGTGCAACTGGCCCTGAACGACAAGGAGATGTACGAGCAGCTCGTCACGGACGCCCACCCGTCCATCGCCGCGTTCGGTGGCATGTTCCTGCTGATGATCTTCCTCGACTTCATCTTCGAGGACCGTGACATCAAGTGGCTCGCCTGGCTGGAGCGTCCCCTCGCCAAGCTCGGCAAGGTCGACATGCTGTCCGCCTGCATCGCGCTGATCGTCCTGCTCGTCGCCTCGATGACCGTCGGGGCCAACGCCCACCAGCACGGCGGCGTCCACGTGGACAAGGCGCAGACCGTCCTGATCTCCGGCATCCTCGGCCTCATCACCTACATGGTCGTCGGCGGCCTCTCCGGCTACTTCGAGAACAAGCTGGAGGAAGAGGAGGAGGCCGAACACGAGGCGGAGGAAGAGGCCAAGCGGACCGGCAAGCCCGTCACGGCCATCGCCATGGCCGGCAAGGCCGCCTTCTTCATGTTCCTCTATCTCGAAGTCCTCGACGCCTCGTTCTCCTTCGACGGGGTCATCGGCGCCTTCGCCATCACCAACGACATCGTGCTCATGGCCCTCGGCCTCGGCATCGGGGCCATGTACGTCCGTTCGCTGACGGTCTACCTGGTCCGCCAGGGCACCCTCGACGACTACGTCTACCTGGAGCACGGCGCGCACTACGCCATCGGCGCCCTCGCCGTGATCCTGCTCGTCACCATCCAGTACGAGATCAACGAGATCATCACCGGTCTCGTCGGCGTGCTGCTCATCGGATGGTCCTTCTGGTCCTCGGTGCGCCGCAACAAGCGCCTGGAACTGGAGGGTTCCACCGCCGAGGCATGACGGCGGCGGTAATGCGGAACGCTCAACTGCGGGGCGGTCCACCGGGTCCACGGACCCGGCGGGCCGCCCCGCTTCCGCACGCTCACAGGGATCAGGACCAGGGGATCAGGGGGGTAGGGGATGGGCTTCTTCGACGGCATCTTGGGCAGCCGCGCCGTGCAGTTCCAGTCGGGCAGCGCCTCGTCGAACGCGATCGAGCTGACCAAGCGGCACTCGACGGTGTCGCTCACCAAACAGGGGGCCGTCCACGGCAACCTGCGCGTCAATCTGTCCTGGCGCATGCGCACCTCGGACATCGGCGGCCGCTCGGGCCAGAGCGGCCAGCTCTTCCGGCACCCGTTCAAGCTGTTCAAGCCGGACATGGTGCAGGCGCACACCCAGGGCATGGTCAACGTCGACCTCGACATGGGCTGCCTGTACGAGCTGACCGACGGCACCCGCGGCGCCGTACAGCCGCTGGGGAACCTGCTGGGCGACCTCAACGACCCGCCGTACGTCAAGCTCAGCGGGGACGACAGGTTCGGTTCGGCCTCGGGGGAGACCCTCTACGTCAACCTCGACCACGCCGACGAGATCAAGCGGCTGCTGGTCTTCGTCTACATCTACGACCAGACCCCGGCCTTCGACCGGACCCACGCCATGGTGACGCTCTTCCCCGTCACGGGGCCGCGGATCGAGATCCCGCTGGAAGAGCGGCACCCGCAGGCCCGCTCCTGCGCGGTGGTGTCCCTGGAGAAGGTCAAGGGCGAGCTGGTCGTGCGGCGCGAGGTGAAGTTCGTGTACGGGTTCCAGGCCGAGCTGGACCGGCTGTACGGCTGGGGGCTCCAGTGGGGGCGGGGCTACAAGAGCACCAAGAGCTGACCGGAGCCCCGGCGGCGCCACCGACGGGGCGCCACCGGCTCAGCGGCGGATGAACTGCGGACCCTGCACCGGCAGCCGGAAGGACGGATCGCCCCCCGGCACCGGCACCGGCGCCGGGGACACCGGCTGCGGGTACCCGTAGGCGGGCTGGGCGGCCGGCGGGGCCTGCGTGAGCGGGGCCGGCGGGGCCATCGCCGTCGTCTGCTCGGAGGTGGGGCCCGCCGTCGCGCTCGCGGCGGGCTCGGCGGCGTTCTCGTCGACCGAGATCCCGTGGTCGGTGGCCAGGCCCACCAGCCCGTCGGAGTAGCCCTCGCCCAGCGCGCGGAACTTCCACCTGTCGCCCCGGCGGTACAGCTCCCCGCAGATCAGCGCCGTCTCGGCGCCCGTCTCGGGCCGTACGTCGAAGTAGGCCAGCGGTTCGGAGCCGCCGGTCGCGGTGGCGTCGTAGAGGAGGATCCGCAGGTCGTGGACCCGCTCGAAGGGGACGTCCTCGGCGGAGGCGACCACCAGGATCCGGTCCACCGTCGGCGTCACCGTCCGCAGGTCCGCCTGGACGGCGTCGGTGACCGCGTCGCCGATCTGCTTCTTGCCCAGCCGCCACACGGCCCCCGAGGGGTGCCGGGGCTGGTTGTAGAAGACGAAGTCCTCGTCCGAACGCACCCGGCCGTCCGGGCCCACCAGCAGCGCGGAGGCGTCCACGTCCGGCACCTCGGGGCCGCCGGTCCAGCGCAGCACCGCCCGGACCGCCACGGCGGCCACCGGGATGTTCGAGCCCTTCTGCATCGCGTGCGTCATGCACGTCATCCTGCCCTCCCGGGGTGGAGCGGGACAATGCGGCCCCCCGTAGGGCCTTGTCTCGAACGCGAGACCTGGGCATGGTGCAAGAGGGTTACCTGAACTTCATGTGCTTGAGGAACTCTTGACTCACGTTCGTACGTACTATTACCGGCCATGCCAGTTGGGCCGCCGAGGCAGTACGGGGGAAGCACATGCGTCACTTTGGGCACATATCGCCCACCGTCCGTAAGGACCTCTTCCATCAGGAACCGGCGGAATTCACCGGAGCCTCGCCCTCCCGCGTCCTCGCCGCCGCGCTCGGAGCCACGCTCTACAGCCCGGCCACCCGCCCCGCACTCGCCGCGGACATCCGCAAGCAGGCCGGCCGCGGAGTCGTCTCCATGGTCCTCTGCCTGGAGGATTCCATCAGCGACACCGATGTCTGCGGAGCCGAGGAGAACCTCGTACGGCAGTTCGCCGAGCTCGACGCCGACGAAGCGGAGCTCCCGCTCCTCTTCATCCGCGTCCGCACGCCCGAGCAGATACCCGACCTGGTGCGCCGCCTGGGCGGCTCCGTACAGCGCCTGGCCGGATTCGTACTCCCCAAATTCGACGAGAGCCGGGGCATCGCCTTCCTCGAAGCCGTCGCCCAGGCGGAGGCCGTCAGCGGACGGTCCCGCCTGTACGCCATGCCCGTCCTGGAGACCCCCGACCTCCTGCACCTGGAAACCCGCGTCGAAGCCCTCGCCGGCATCTCCCGCACGGTCAACAGCCACCGCGAGCGGGTCCTGGCGCTGCGGCTCGGCGTGACCGACTTCTGCTCCGCCTACGGCCTGCGCCGCACCCCCGACATGACCGCCTACGACGTCCAGATCGTGGCCGGCGTGATCGCGGACGTCGTGAACGTCCTCAGCCGCGCGGACGGCACCGGCTTCACCGTCACCGGCCCCGTCTGGGAGTACTTCCGCAGCCAGCAGCGCCTCTTCAAGCCCCAGCTGCGCCGCAGCCCCTTCCTGGAGGAGGGCGTGGAGGAACTGCGCACCGCCCTCATCGAGCACGACCTGGACGGCCTGCTGCGCGAGATCGAACTCGACCGGGCCAACGGACTGCTCGGCAAGACCTGCATCCACCCCGCCCACGTCACCCCCGTGCACGCGCTGTCCGTGGTCTCGCACGAGGAGTTCTGCGACGCCCAGGACATCCTGCGCCCGGAGCGCGGCGGCGGCGGAGTCATGCGTTCCGCCTACACGAACAAGATGAACGAGGTGAAGCCCCACCGGGCCTGGGCCGAGCGCACCATGCTGCGCGCCGAGGTCTTCGGCGTGGCGAAGGAGGAGGTCGGCTTCGTCGACCTCCTCACGGCCGGACTCCAGGTGTGAGCCGGCCCCGGAAGAGGGACGCACGGCCGCCGACGGACGTGCGGACGACGAGGAAAGGCAAGACGATAGAAGCAGTGTGGTCAGGTACCTGGGTCGCGGAGCGGCTGGGCGTCAGCCTGGAGGACTCCGAAGGCGGTCCGCGGCTGACGGAGCTGCTCGGACTTGCCCTGCGCCGCAACCCCAAGCGGGCGCACCTGCTGGTCTCGCAGGTGCTGGGCAAGCACGTCCCGCAGTCCCCGCGGACCGTGTACGCCGCCGGGTACGGGCTGGGCGAACGCGTCCGGGCCCTGCTCGGCGAGGACGGGGCTGCCGCGGCCGTGGTCCTCGGCTACGCCGAGACCGCCACCGGGCTCGGCCACTGCGTGGCCGACGGCCTGGGCGGCGCCCCCTACCTGCACTCCACCCGCCGGCCCGTCCCGGGCGTGCAGCCCGCGGGCGGCTTCGAGGAGGCGCACTCGCACGCCACCTCGCACCTGCTGCTGCCCGAGGACCCGCGGCTCCTGGCGGGCAGCGGTCCGCTCGTCCTCGTCGACGACGAGTTCTCCACCGGCAACACCGTCTTGAACACCATCCGCGACCTGCACGCCCGCCATCCCCGCCCGCACTACGTGGTCGTCGCCCTCGTCGACATGCGCTCCCCGGCCGACCGCGACCGCCTCACCGCCTTCGCCGCCGAGCTGGGCGCACGGGTGGACCTCGTCGCCCTCGCCTCGGGCACGGTCTCCCTCCCGGACGACGTCCTGACCAGGGGCCAGGCCCTGGTCGAGGAACACGAAGCCCGCCTCCGGCTGACGCCGCCGACCGAGGACGTCGACGCAGCCGGGCAGATACAGCCCCTCCGGCGTTTGAGGAGCGGGGTCCGGGGCGGAGCCCCGGCGGACGGCCCGCAGCCGGTCACGCGCGTCGAGCTGAACTGGCCCTCCGGGGTCCCCGACGGCGGTCGCCACGGCTTCACCCCCGCCCATCGCGCCCGCCTGGAGGCGGCCCTGCCGGAACTCGCCGACCGGCTCGCCGCCGCACTCGGCACCGAACCCGAACCCGGCGCTCGCACCGGCCCCGGCCCCGGCCCCGGCCGGATCCTCGTACTCGGCAACGAAGAGCTGATGTACGCGCCGCTGCGCCTCGCCAAGGCCCTCGAAGAGGCGGGCGCGGCCCGCGAGGTCCGCTTCTCCACCACCACCCGCTCGCCGGTGCTCGCCGTGGACGACCCCGGCTACGCCATCCGCACCCGGCTGGTCTTCCCGGCCCACGACGCCCCCGCCGACGGCCCC
Organism: Streptomyces sp. NPDC005533; assembly: GCF_042871845.1. NCBI lineage: Bacteria > Bacillati > Actinomycetota > Actinomycetes > Kitasatosporales > Streptomycetaceae > Streptomyces > Streptomyces sp. NPDC005533. Next base: position 16,062 of record NZ_JBIAJH010000057.1, read on the forward strand.
GGCGACCGCTACGCCTACAACGTCGCGGGCGCCGGCTTCGACGCCGTCATCGCCGTCGTCGACTCCGCCGGCGACACCCCCGAACTGCACAGCGGGCTGCTCGCGGCCCTCGCCCCGCACACCGGCCGCGTCGTGCTGGCCGTCGTCCCCTCGTACGTACCCGGCCCACCGGCCACCCCCGACCGGCAGGAGCCGATCATGCCCGAGCCCCTGCGCGGCCCCGCCTTCTCCTCGTACGCCCCCGAGGACGTCGGCTGGCTGCTCCAGGACTTCTCCGACGTCGAGCTGGAGGCCCCGACCGAGGAGCGCGAGGAGGCCATCCAGGCCGGCGGCGCCCACTACGCCGAATCCCTGCCCGTCGAGTACCAGCCGTCCCCGCAGTACCAGGAGCTCTACCAGAGCGCCCTCACCGCCTCCGCCGCCCGCATCGCCCGCGCCGTCGGCACCGTCACCGAGACCGTCCTCGCCGAACGCTCCCCCTCCCCGGTCCTGGTCTCCCTGGCCCGCGCCGGCACCCCCGTGGGCGTCCTGATGCGCCGCTGGGCCCAGCTGCGGCACGGCCTCGACCTGCCGCACTACGCCGTCTCCATCGTGCGGGGCCGCGGCATCGACGCCAACGCCCTGCGCTGGCTCGCCGCCCACCACGACCCCGCCGACGTCGTCTTCGTGGACGGCTGGACGGGCAAGGGCGCCATCACGCGCGAGCTGCGCGACGCCCTCGCCGAGTTCGAGGGCTTCAACCCGGAGATCGTCGTCCTCGCCGACCCGGGCTCCTGCGTGGACACGTACGGCACCCGCGAGGACTTCCTGATCCCCTCCGCCTGTCTCAATTCCACCGTCTCCGGTCTCATATCGCGTACGGTTCTGAGGTCCGACCTGGTCGGTCCCGCGGACTTCCACGGCGCGAAGTTCTACCGGGAGCTCGCCGGGGCCGACGTATCCGTCGCCTTCGTCGACACCGTCGCCGCCCACTTCGACGAGGTGGCCGACGCCGTCGACCAGGAGGTCAAGGAGCTGCTCGCGGCCGACCGCACCCCCACCTGGGAGGGCTGGGCCGCGGTCGAGCGGATCAGCGAGGAGTACGGCATCCACGACGTGAACCTCGTCAAGCCCGGCGTCGGCGAGACCACCCGCGTGCTCCTGCGCCGGGTGCCGTGGAAGATCCTGGCGCAGCGCGGCGCCGGGCCCGACCTGGACCACGTACGGCTGCTCGCCGAGCAGCGCGGGGTCCCGGTGGAAGAGGTCGACGGGCTCCCCTACACGTGCGTGGGACTCATCCACCCCCGATTCACGCGCGGCGCCACCGGCGCCGACGGAAAGGCTGTGGCCTCGAAGTGACTGTCCTCGTAGCCAGTGATCTCGACCGTACGCTCATCTACTCGACGGCGGCCCTCGGCCTGACCATGCCCGACCCGGTGGCCCCGCGGCTGCTGTGCGTCGAGGTCCACGAGAGCAAGCCGCTGTCCTACATGACCGAGACGGCGGCGGGACTGCTGGCGGAGCTGACGGCCGACCCTTCGGTGGTCTTCGTGCCGACGACCACCCGCACCCGCAAGCAGTACCAGCGCATCCGCTTCCCCGGCCGCCCGGCCGCCTACGCGATCTGCGCCAACGGCGGGCAGCTGCTCGTCGACGGGGTGCCGGACCGGGACTGGCGCCGGCAGGTCGCGGCGCGCCTGGCGCGCGAGTGCGCCCCCCTGGAGGAGGTCCACCAGCACCTGCTGTCCGTGGCCGACCCGGCGTGGCTGCGCAAGACGCGCGTGGCGGAGGACCTCTTCGCGTACCTCGTCGTCGAGCGGGCCCTGGTCCCCGACGAATGGCTCAAGGCCCTCACGGAGTGGTCCGAGGGCCGCGGCTGGACGGTCTCGCTCCAGGGCCGGAAGATCTACGCCGTCCCGCGCCCGCTCACCAAGAGCGCCGCGCTGCACGAGGTCGCCCGCCGTACGGGTGCGAGCACGACCCTCGCCGCCGGCGACTCGCTGCTCGACGCGGACCTGCTGCTGGCGGCGGACGCCGGCTGGCGCCCGGGCCACGGCGAACTGGCCGACGCGGCCTGGACGGCGCCGTCGGTGACTGCCCTGACCACGGCGGGCGTCCTGGCCGGGGAGGAAATACTGCGCGCGTTCACCCGTGAGGCGGCCCGGCTCGGCAGACTGGGCGCATGACCAAGGGCAACAGCACCAAGATCACGGACGAGCTCTACCAGTACGTGCTCGGCCACAACCCCCCGCTGGACGAGGTCCAGCGGGGCCTGGTGGCGACGACCTACGCGAAGTTCCCCGACGTCGCCGGAATGCAGTCGGCGGAGGAGCAGGGGCCGCTGCTGGCCTTCCTGGTCCGGCTGACGGGCGCCCGCCACATCGTCGAGGTCGGCACCTTCACCGGCTTCTCGGCCCTGTCGATGGCGCAGGCACTGCCCGCCGACGGCCGCCTCATCGCCTGCGACGTCTCCGAGGAGTGGACGGCGTACGGCAGGGAGGCCTGGGAGAAAGCGGGCGTCGCGGACCGCATCGAGCTGCGGATCGCCCCCGCACTGGAGACCCTGCGGGCCATGCCGGCCGAACCCCACATCGACATGGCCTACGTGGACGCGGACAAGGAGAGCCAGATCGACTACTGGGAGGAGCTGGTGCCGCGGCTGCGTCCGGGCGGCCTGATCGTCACGGACAACACGCTCTACCACGGCACGGTCCTCGACGAGTCGGCCACCGGCTCGGCCGCGGGCGTACGCGCCTACAACGAGCACGTCGCGGCCGACCCGCGCATGGAGTCCGTCCTGCTGGCGATCTCGGACGGACTCACCCTCTCGCGCAAGCGCTGACGGTCCCGGCGTCCCTGGGTGACCGAGGTTCCCGCTCGGGGGTCAGCCGCAGCCGCCCCCACCGCAGCAGCCACCCCCGCCGCCGCCCATCGCGGGCGCGGGGGCACTGCTCGTGCCGCCCACGGCCACGGCGGACAGCAGCTTGACGGTGTCCTCGTGCCCGGCGGGGCAGTCGGCGGGCGCGGAGGACTCCGCCATGGGCCGGCTGACCTCAAAGGTGTCGTCGCAGGTCCGGCAGCGGTATTCGTATCGAGGCATGCGCACAGGCTAAGCGCGGCCGCCGCCCGAGCGCTACGTACGGCACGGCTGTGCAAGGCGCTGCGTCAGGACTACCCGGTTACGGCTACGGGGGCGGCCCCGGCTACGGGCAGCGGCCGTGCATGACGGGGCGCCCCTGAACGCGCCGCGCCCGGTCCTCCCGCGCCGCCTGCTCGGGGTGGCGGGCACGCCAGTACGGATTGTCGTGCGGCAGCGCGCTGCCCACCCGCCCGTACATCCCGAACCACATGAGCATCACGCCGACGACGAAGCTGAACAGCACGTTCTGGATCCGGAAGGCCAGGAAGTTCAGCCCCGTGTCCAGCAGCGCCAGATTCACGAACCCGCTCGCGATGAACAGCACGCCCAGCACGATGTTCAGGGTCGAGGCGAAGGTGCCGCCCACCACCATCCCGAAGAACAGCAGCGCGCCGATGCAGATCGACAGGACGCTCAGCGCCCCGTTGGTGTTGAGCGCGAGCACCGTGTCCCCGCCGGTGTCGAAGAATCCGATCTGATCGATGAGCCCCAGGATCCCGAACACCACGAGCAGCAGCCCCGTCAGCCCCGCCCCGATCCGGTACACCTGGCTCAGCTTGTGGTCCGTGGGCAGATGGTCGTCGAGACGCGCGTTGACCGGATGCAGCGCGCGCTCCATGCGCCGGGAAACGGTGTCGGCGAAGCGCGGTGGCACGGGGGCATCAGGATCGGGCTCGTGGGCCACGTAGGGCGCGTAGTGCTCATGCGGTTCGGTGCACCCGTACGCCGCGTGAGCCACGTACGGCCCCGGCGCCTCGGTCACCGTCGCAGGACTCGCAGGACTCGCAGGACGCTTGTGAAAGGCGCGGGCAGCCATGGTGCCCTCCTCTGGTCTGTTCCCGGCACCTCCCAGCATCCGCCGCCGAACGCCACGAAACAAACGGGACCGAATCCGCACCTTTCCCCAGGAGTCGGGCAACACGGCTGCGGCGCCGGAGACCACTTACCTTCCGGCGGCCCGGATCCGAACGGGACGACCTACCCGTGCCCGCGCTCGGCCCGGATCCCGCTCACCACCCGGTTCACGGCGGCCCGCACGTCCTCCATCTCGTGGAGGAACGCCCAGTAGTCGGGGTGCCGGCCCTCCAGGCCCTCCACCGCCCGGCCCACCCGCGCCACCGCGTCGTCCAACGGCCCCGCATGCCGGGGATCCGGCACACTGCGGCCCGCCATCGCCAACCGCTGCGCGTCCCGGATCGCGAACCGCGTCCGGTCCACCTCCGCCTGTGGATCCCGCGCCACCGCCTCCAGCCGCGTCAGCCGGTCCTGCGCCGCCGACACCGCCTCGTCCGTCGCGTCCAGCGAACCCCGGACCGCCTCGATCAGCGCCCCCACGTCCGTCCAGCGCTGCTCCTCCCGCGCCCGGCCGGCCTCACGCAGCCGGTCCTCCGCCTCCGCGACGTCCCGTACCGCCTGATCCGGAACGTGCTGCAGGTCCTGCCAGCACGCGGCACTGAACCGCCGACGCAACTCGCTCAGCACCGGATCCACCCGATCCGCCCGGTTGCGCAACGCCTGCGCCCGCGTCCGCAGGCTCACCAACCGCCGGTCGATCTCCGCCGCCCGCTCCGGCAACCGCGCCACCTCGGCCCGTATCGCCTCCGCGTCACGCAGGATCCGGTCCGCGCGCTGCACCGTCTCCTGCACCCCGTGCTGCGCCGCGCCCTGGTTCAGCTTGGTCAGCTCCGGGCCGAGCGCCGCCAGCCGCGCCGCCAGATCATCGGCCCGCATGCCCTTGGCCCGTACGGCGTCCAGCGCGTCGCTCGCCCCGATCAGCGCGGCCCGGGCCCGCTCCCTGGCCGGCGCGACCCGCGCGAGCTGCGTCTCCGCCTTGTCCAGCAGCGGTTGCAAACCCTGCGCGAACCGGTCCAGCTCGCCCTTGACCCGCACCAGCTCGTCCCGCGCCCGCGTCAGCTGCTCCCGGGCCCGCGTCGCCACGGACCCCTCCAGCTCGGGCCGGTCCAGGTCGTGCGCGTCGACCGCCTCGATATAGACATGGCTGACCTGGTCGATCCGCTGCCCGAGCGCGGCGAACCCCTCGGTCGCCTGCCGCGCGGCGGGCGACCCGTCCGCCGCGGCGATCGTCTCGATCGAGATCCGCAGATCCCGCTGCGCCGTATCCAGCTCGTAGAACGCGGCTGCGGCGGCATCCTTCGCCGCCTGCGCATCCGCCCGCCGACTCTCGTCCCGCCCACCGAACCACCGCCGGGATGCCGTCGCCACAATCCCTCTCCCGTACCGTGTCCGCCATGCCCTGCCCTGATCCATTCTCCCCCACGGCAACGGGTTTGCGTGGGGGGCATGCACGCCATGTAGGCTGTCCACTCATCCACGGGTGCGTAGCTCAGGGGTAGAGCGCTGCTCTTACAAAGCAGATGTCGGCGGTTCGAAACCGTCCGCGCCCACCAACGAAAGGCCCCCAACCGATCATGGTTGGGGGCCTTTTCGGCTAAAAATGGCCGTCATTTTTAGCCGAAACGGCAGCCCCTCACGCGCCCGGCCGCCGCCGGCCCAGCATCCGGCTCATGTGCCCCACGGCTTCCCGCCTGCTGCCGTCGGTCACGTGAGCGCGCCCTGCAGCCGGATCCGCGGCAGACCGGCATCCAGCCCGATCCGACCGACGGACCGGCTGAGGTTGCGCGGCTCGATCGGCCGGCCGGACCCTTCAGCCGGAACGGCGGCAGCCACTCGGAGAGCTTGGCCGAGCGCGTGGGGGTCGGGACGCCCTGCCGGGTTTCATAACGCCCTGCCGTCAGGCGGCTTCGTCCAACTTGGCTTCCAGGGAGGCGCGAACGCTGTCTGTGGGGCCCCGATTGGCATCGGTGGTGGCTCGGGCCTCCGGCGTGGCATGACCGGCGGAGCAAGGTCCGGTGCGCCCGTTTGCTTGGTCCCGGAAATGGGTGCCGAGATGTCGGTTGAGCTGCTTATGGTCGTGCCCATGACGACGTTTGAGCTTGTGCCCGGAGTGATCACGACGCGTGACGAGGTCGTGGCAACATTCGGTGGTGGGAAGTACCAGGGCATCGAGCCGGCCAACGAGGCGAAGAAGGTGTTCGTGTACTCCGACCCGTCCGCGGGCGAGGAGTACGGGTACACCTTCGATGGCCGCGCCGAGGACGACGAGTACGGTCCGCTGTACCTGTACACCGGCTACGGCGCCAACGGTGACCAGGAGATGAAGAGCCGCAACAAGTCCTTGCGCTACCACGTCGAGGACGGCCGTGAGCTGCACCTCTTCGTCGCCCAGGGCAAGGTGCCGGGTGGTGGTGGCGCGATGCGTCAGCGCTATATCGGGCAGATGATGGTGGACCCGATCAACCCGGTGGAGATCCGTCGCGGACCGGGTCAGGACCACAAGATGCGTAATGCTCTGGTGTTTCGGCTGCGGCCGGTTCCGGGATCGACGCCGGCCTGGAAGGAAGAAGACTGGCTCAAGCCGGCGGCAGGCAACGACGTAGAAGAGGTCGACACCGTCCCGGTGATCCCGGCACAGGCCAGCGTGAAGGACAAGAAGTCCGAGCAGCACACGACTCCGGAGACGATCGCTGACGTTCCCGGGGGGCCGCGGACGGTTCTGCGTCGTGAGGGCCTGCTGATGGAGGCGTTCAAGAAGGACCTTGAGGCTGCCGGCCACGTGCACAAGTCGTTCCAGATCACCATCGCCGGTGAGGTGGGTGCCCTCACCCCTGACCTGTACGACATCACTGATCACGTGCTGTACGAGGCCAAGGGACTGACCACCCGCACCAACATCCGTATGGCGATCGGTCAGCTGGCCGACTACCGCAGGCACCTGCCCAACCCGGAGGGGCTGCGGGCGGCCGTGCTGCTGCCCAGCGAACCGAGCAAGGACGTGAAGGACCTGCTGGCCTCCCAGAACGTGTACCTCGTCTACCAGGACGAGGACGGCTTTGCCGGCTTCCCCCTGGCGACCTGAGACTCGACGCGGGGCCTAGCGCGGATGCTGCCGTGGCGACCGGGTCGGTTGCCACGGCAGCGCGCCGCCTGGCCACGTCGGGCCTGACGTTGCGGTACCGGATACGGGCACTGCAGCTGGGATCGATCGGGGGGCTAATAGCTTCAACCGGGCGGAGACCCACGGCCGAGACAGCTGGTGACGGTCGACCAATCCATGAGGTCCTTTCGGACCGACGACCATCTGCCCGGCGGTCTCGAAGTCGTCCAGCGTGTACGCGAGCAGCTCCCACGCCTGCGCCGGGGAGGGCTTGTGCCCTGGCGACTCCCACAGCGGGATGTCGGCCCCCATCCGGGTCGCCCGGGTCGACGAAGATGAGGAGCAGTTGGCGGACGCCCCCCAGCACGCGATCCGCAACACCCCGGCCAATCAGTGCCAGGGGCCGCTCTGTGTCAAGTCACGGGTTTCCTGTCACGGGATTTCGGGGCATGACGGGATTCGGGCGGCGGGGGCTAATGGCGGTACGGCTCGGCACAGGCAGAGCCCAGTGGCCCGTGCGCGCCGTTCGGAACAGCCCTGCGATGCGCTGCGCGGGACACGTATCCCACTCCCCAGGCCAAGAAAGGACGTGGCAGCATGTTTCCCGCTCCCGCCCATCCCCTGTGTGTCGAAGCAACGCTGGATCCCCGGCTGACCCGATGGAAGTGGCTGGTCAAATGGATCCTCGCCATTCCGCACTACGTCGTTCTGGTCCTCCTGCAGGTCGCGTTCCTGCTGCTGAGCGTCGTCGCGTTCTTCAGTATCCTCTTCACCGGCCGATATCCCCGGCGGATCTTTGATTTCAATGTCGGCGTCATACGGTGGAATACGCGCGTCAACTACTACGCCAACGCAGTGATGGGTACCGACCAATACCCGCCGTTCACCCTCGAGGACGTGCCCGGCTACCCGATCCGCGTCGACATCACCTATCCCGAGAAGCTCTCCCGCGGACTGGTCCTGGTCAAGTGGCTGCTGGTCGTCCCGCAGATTCTGGTGGTCGTCCTGCTGCTCACCAGCGGCTGGAAGGTGTACCGGCACCTCGACGACTTCTACAGTCCGTTCTCTTCCGGTCTCATCGGCCTTCTCACCCTGGTTGCGGTGGTGATCCTTATGTGTACCGGGCGCTATCCGAAGGGGCTGTTCGACCTTCTGATGGGCCTGGTGCGCTGGACGCTGCGCGTGCTGGTGTACGTGTACCTGATGACGGACAAGTACCCGCCGTTCCGGCTGGACATGGGAGGCAGCGAGCCAGTGGCAGGAGTCGTGGAGCCGGCCGGCAGCGGGTGACCGTCCACCATCGCTCTGGCGGATGCCAGGGCCCGTCGCAACACGTGATTACTGACGTGGGGTGCGAGCAGTTCGTACAGGCGCTCGGCTGGGCTCCCAGCCGAGCGTTTCGCGTGCGCGGCCGTTGAGTTCGGCGGGCGACGGCGTCCAGGTGTTCGCGCATGTGCCGGGACCGCTGGCCAAGCCGTCCGTTGGTGTTCTCGTTCGAGCCGCGCACAGCCGGGGGCTGGCGGGGTTGCAGAAATGGTGCCGAGGGCGGAGCCGTGTCCATGCCGGTGATCAGGTCGCCTTCCGTGTGGCCGGGGACGGGCCGATCGGCGGCTCGGGCAGGCCGTTCGCTGATGAGGGGCAGTGGGGAGACGAGCCGTGGCTGACGCCGCCGGAGGTCCAGGGGTGCTGGACGAAGTCCCGCATTACGGGCGCTGGCCGATCTGCCCGGGTTGGGGCGTGGGGCGTCGTTTCTGCCGTGCGGGACTTCTCGCTCCTCTTCGTGGCCGCCGGGGCTGCTCCGAGGGCGCAGCCGGGTGCCGGCGGGCCCGTATGCCGTATGTCGTGGGTCGGACGCCGGTGGTCGGCGGTCATGGTCCGTGGTCGAGGGCGACCGGGCCCCATCGCGTGACAAGGCCCCCGACCATGAGTGGTCGGGGGCCTTCGTTCGGGAAGCGGGTACTAGTGCAGGACCTCAGCCGGTTCCGTGCCCGTGTCCGTGGCGGGAGGGGTGTCCGTGGCAGGCGGAGTCTCCGTGCCGGGGGCCGGAGGAGTCTCGGTGCCGGGAGTCTTCGTGTCCGGGGCCGGCGGGGTGCCCGGGGCCGGGTTGGGTTCCGGAGCCGGGTTGGGCTCGGGCTTGTGCTCGCAGTACACCTTGTTCTTGAAGAACTTGCAGCCCGGCATGTTCTCCACGTCGCGGACCTTGTTGCCCTTGTTCTTCTTTTTCCCCCGTTTGTTGTTCTTGCCCTTGCCGCCATGGTCACCCTTTGCGTGGTCGACATGGCTGGCCGCAGCGCTGGTCACATCCGTGGTGTGCGCTGCCGGGGCGGCGAATGCACTGGTGGGCAGCAGTGCGCCCCCTCCGACCAGCGCGGCCGAAACGGCGAGCATGGTGAGACGGTGCTTCCGGGAAGTGCGGATCATAAGAGTTCTCCTTCTGTAGGAAAGGTCGAGCGGGGAGATTCCAGTAAGCCCGCCGCGCAGGGGGCGGGTCACGTCACCGCATTTCGGGACTTGACAGGCGCCCCGGGCCTCTCGTGGCGCGGACGGCTGGCAAGATCAGGACGGGAATTCGACTCGGCTGGAGGAGGGGACGCGAGCCATGGGCCCTGTGAGGCAAGCGCGCATCGCCGACACGGCTGAGGCCGCGCGGCCCGTGTGGGAGCAGGGGCATGACGGGGGCGCGCTCCAGCAGTACCTGAAGGACCGCGGCTGCCACGGCGTGGAGGCGGTCCTGGTGACCATGGAAGTGGTCGGGTGCAGCCTCCCGGAAGCGCAGGGGCTGTACTTCGGCGCCCCGTGCCGCGACGCCGACCGCGGCTTCCACAACCGCTTCCTCGACCTACTGGAACAGCCCGACACCCCGACATGAGCGGGCGCGGGGCCCCTGGCGCGCAGTACGGGGTCCTGACGTGCGAAGACCCCCGGCCGGTGCTGGTCGGGGGTCTTTCGTACGAGCGGTTTCAGGCGTTGGGGCGCTTGCCGTGATTGGCCTTCTTCTTCTTGCGGGCCCGGCGCTTGTTGCCTCGTTTGGCCATGGTGCGAGTCTCCCTCAATTGGTGACTTTTCATGACGTCGTCAGTCTAGATTCGGCCCCGTACCTCCGCATCAGCTCTGCCCCATACGGGGTCGAGCCGCCCCGACAGCGGGATAGTGGGGGTATGTGCCGTTCCATTAAGACCCTGCGCCCGCCCGCCATCCCCGAGAAGGCCACGGAGGAGGAGATCCGGGCCGCCGCTCTGCAGTACGTACGGAAGGTGTCCGGCTTCCGGGTGCCGGCCGCCCACAATCGCGAGGTGTTCGAGGCGGCCGTGGACGCCGTCGCCGAAGCCACCGCGGCGCTGCTCGACGGTGTGCACGTACGGGGACAGGCCGCCGCCCCCGCGTAACCGGGACCGAGCCTTCCCATCCGGCCTGCCTGGCTACCGTCTATCCGCCCGACTGTCTGCCCGCCTACGCCGCCCCCGTCCCCGCGGTGCGGCGGCGCAGCACCCAGATCCCGGCGCCGAGCGCGCCCGCGGCGAGGGCGCCGCCCACGGCGACCTGCCACGGGCTCATCGAGCCGATGCTGCCGCCCGTACCGCCGCGGGCCGCGCCCGAGGCGACCTGGAGCGAGACGGTGACCCGTTCGCCGCCGGGGCCGCCGCACTCGAAGGTGACGCGGTGCGTGCCCGGGTTGGCGTCGCGGAAGACGGTGGCGCTGCCGTAGAGGTTCGTGGCCTGCGCATTGCCGGGGGTCAGCCGGACCTCGCTGAACGCGGTCGACGTGGCCCGGCCGCTCCGGGTCCCGCAGCCGTCGACATTGAGGGCGACACGGCCGCCCGGGGCGACGCTGGTGGGGGACACGCCGGCGGAGGGAGCGGCGTACGCGAACGTGACGGGAGCGGCGGCGACGACGAGGGTCGCGGCCGCGATGGCCAGCAGGCGGCGGGATGCGACGGGTGACGTGGCAGGCGGCTTGGCGGGCATGGAGAGAACTCCTCGGCTCCTCGACGGCGCGGCCAGGACACGGATGTGACGCGGATTCGGTTGCGCGCCGTGCTGTGGACGCTAGGAGCCCGGGCCGGGGGCGGCGATCGGGGCCGGGTGAACGGGTGACCCACTGCTCCACCCGAGGGACCCGACAGTCGTTTCGGGGGAGCCGGCTGTCGTCGGGCGGAGGGGAGCCGGCAGTCGTCCTGCCCGCGGACGGTCCTGCCCACGGACATCGCGGTTCGCGGACGGCGCCTCCGTCGGCGGCCGGCCGGTCCGAGGACTGCGCCTACGCGGCGGGAGCCGCCGGCGTGGGCGGGCGGCGGACGAGGAAAGCCGCCAGGGCGCCCGCGGCGAAGAGGGCGACGAGCGAGAGCGCGGTGCCGAGCCATTGCGTGCCCAGCCACTGGGTGCCGAAGTAGCCGAGGGCGACGCTGTAGCCGGCCCAGGCCATGCCGGCCAGCACCGACCAGGGGAGGAACTCCGCCACCTTGCGCTGCGTCTTGCCCGCGCCCAGGGACACCACGGAACGCCCGGCCGGCGCGAACCGCGCGATCACCACCAGAGCGCCGCCTCCGCGTGCCAGGGCCGTGCCGAGGCGCTCGTGGGCCCGGGTCAGCCGACGGGAGCGGGCGATGGCGCGGTCCAGGCGGGCTCCCCCGCGCCGGCCCAGCCGGTAGGCGGCCATGTCACCCAGCACCGAGGCCGTCGTCGCGATGACCAGCAGCAGCAGGATGTCCGGCACCTGAGCGGGCACGGGCACCGGTCCGGCCGCACCGGCGGCGGCGGCGGCCGCCGCCGCGGTGATCACCAGCACCCCGCTCGGCAGCACCGGAAGGAAGACGTCGAGCACGACGGACACCGCCACCAGGGCGTAGATCCATGGGCTCGCGGTCAGCGACCCCAGCGTCTCAAGCAAAACGGGACTCCCCAGTCCGGTTGACGTGCTGCGGCATGAAGCGCCGCGACGTCGCGGGGGAGCGGCAGGAGCGGCTTGACAGCCATACAGCGTACGCCCGGCTCCCGTCCCCCGGGAGCCCGGGGCGGTAGCCACACCGCTGCCGCGTCAACTACGCCACCAACGCGGTCCGCTGCCCGAGCAGCCCTCACCGCCGCGACCCCGCCGGCCTCCGCAATCCGGCAGCTCCGAGCGTCCCGAGTCCGCCAGGTCTCCCGGTCCCGCTGCACCGGTACGCCGGCCGTCCCGCCGCTCCCGTACTCCGGTACTCCGGCCCTGCCGTACTCCGGCTGCCTCGTCTCCGGCTACTTCGGCGCTCCCGCTCCTCCGGCGCTCCCGCTCCTCCGGCGCCGTGAGGTCCCGGTCCAGGACCGTCACCAGCCGGGCGCCCTCGCGCTTCTTCCGCGCCTGGTCCAGCCGCAGCCGCGCCGACCGCCCCGACAGCGCCAGCGTCATCAGCTGGTTGCCGAACCACGGCCCAGCTGTACGCCGCCAGTTCAGCGGCGGCCGTCCCGTCCGCCCGTGCAGTGAGAAGCCGCGCCCCAGCCACCGGCCCGTCCGCGACCAGCCCAGCCGGAATCCCCACTTCACCGCCGTATGGATGGAATTGTGAACCGGCGAGCACGTCAGCTGGAACACCCGCGCGGTACTCGGTATTCGAGGCTCGGCCACATACGCGTGATGCACGTCCCCCGAGAGCACGCAGACCGTCGCCGGGGCCCGCGGGCCCGTGCCCACCTCCTCGATCAGGTCGGTCAGCGCCGCGAACGACGCCGGGAACGCCGCCCAGTGCTCCAGGTCGCTGCGCCGGCGCAGATCCTCCCCGATGCGCGCCCACCGCGGCCCCCGCTCCCCACGGCACAGCGCGGCGTTCCACGTCTCGGCATCGTGGATCAGCGGCGGCATCAGCCAGGGCAGCGAGGACCCGATCAGCAGATGGTCGTAACCCCCGTGCCCGGCGAGGGCGTTCTCCCGGAGCCACTGCTGCTCCGTCGGATCGAGCATCGCCCGCCCGTCCTCGGCCAGCACCCGCGCGGCCCGGGTGTCCACCATCAGCAGCCGGGTCCGGCCGAAGTCCCGCCGGTAGCTCCAGCGCACCGTGCTCGGATCGGCGTCCGCCGCGGACGCGAAGGCCCGCAGCACGTCCGTACCGTCGGGGGTGTCCCGGACCGCTCCGTACAGCTCGTCCGCCGCCAGCTCGGCCGGCGAGAGGTTCCCCAGGTGCTGGTACACCCAGTACGACATCAGCCCGCTGAGCACGCGCTCCCGCCACCACGGCGTGGCCCGCATCTCCGCCAGCCACGCCGCGCTGGTGTTCCAGTCGTCGATCACGTCGTGGTCGTCGAATATGTGCAGGCTCGGCACGGTCGACAGCAGCCAGCGGATCTCCGGGTCGAGCCACGACTCGTAGTAGAGCCGCGTGTACTCCTCGTAGTCCGCGACCTGGGCGCCGGGCGCTTCCCGCAGATCCCGGCGGGCCGCGAGCCACTGCCGGGTCTCCTTGGACAGTGCGTCGGCGTACACCTGGTCGCCGAGCAGCAGCAGGACGTCCGGACGCACTGCCTCCGGGTCCGCCGCCAGCCGCGCCGCGAGGGTGTCGAGGGCGTCCGCGCCGTGCGGCCCGTGCTTGCCGGCGGGCGGCGCGGCCTGCCGACAGGAGCCGAAGGTGACGCGCAGCCCGGGGGCGGCACGGCCGGGGCCGGCCACCGCGGGGGTGGTGATCGTGCTCGGCGGGAAGCCGCTGTCGGGCAGGGGCCAGACCGGCCGGTCGTCGAGCAGCACCTCATACGCCGTGGTCGCGCCCGGGGTCAGACCCGTCACCGGCACCAGCGCGTAGTGGTGACCGGCTATCTGGAAGGTGCGCGCACTGCCACCCGCCCCGCCGGCGCACCGCACCTCGGCCGTGCACGGGCGGTCCGCCTCGACCCATATGGTGGCCGACCCGCCCGTGTCCCAGTCGACGTGGCGCAGCAACGGCCCCAGACGCAGTCCGGCCATGCAACTCCCCCTCCTCCGTATCCCCTTCGATCACGGTACGACGGGGAGGGGGAGCCACGCCTCCCCCTGGCGGGGGATAGATCGGCGGACTCGGGTCAGCAGCCGTTGAGGATGTTGACCAGGGCCGTCTTCTCACCCGAGTCCATGCTCAGGCCCCAGTACTGCTTCACCTGGACCCACATCCGTGCGTACGTGCAACGGTAGGCCGTCCGCGGGGGCAGCCACTTGCCGGGGTCGAGGTCGCCCTTGGCCTGGTTGACGTTGTCGGTGACCGCGATGAGCTGCGGGCGGGTGCGGTCGTTGGCGAACTGCTGGCGCGTGCTGGTGGTCCAGGAGTTGGCACCGGAACGCCAGGCCTCGGCGAGCGGGACGACGTGGTCGATGTCGAGGTCGGCGGCGGCGGTCCAGGTGGCTCCGTCGTACTCGGAGTACCAGCTTCCGCTCACCGCGGCGCAGGCCGAGTCCTGGACGACGTTGACGCCGTCCCGCTTGAGGACGGTCTCGCGGGTGTTGCAGGTGCCGGAGACGGTGCTCCAGTGCGGGAAGAGGTCGCGGCTGTAGCCGCTGGTGGACCCTTCGGCCTTCGGCGTGACCGTGGCCAGGTACGCGCGGGCGGCCGAGGCGCTGATGGGGGTGGGCGGGGCGGCCTGGGCGGTCGGGGCGTTGAGGAGGGAGGTGAGCGCGGCGAGGGCTGCCGCTGACGCGAGCACGCCAATTCGACGCGCGTAGACGTTGGGTATGAGTGCCATGAGGGGCTCCCTGGGTGCGGGGGGTGTGGCCGTGCGGCCCCGGCGGGGCGTGGCCATGCTGACGGCGCCGGGTTTCGAGGGGATGGGCGCCAGGTGACAGCGTGGCGACATGAGCACGTCACATCAAGTCGTGCAAGGGGCCGAATTTAAATGGAAGTTGAGATTCCGTGCCTGAGGTGGGGGGAGGCGGGACGGCGCAGGGAAGGGGGCGGGGGCGGGCGGCGATGGGGTACGGGTGGGGCGGAAGTGCAGCAGAGGTGCAGCAGGGGCGGGGCAGGGGAGGGCCGGGGGCGGGGCAGGAGTGGGGCAGGGGAGGGGCGAGGCGGGACCAAAGGCCTATTTCGGCCGACCGTGCGCTTCGCGTAGTCTGTCCGGTGCAGAAGGGGAGTAGCTCTTCGCCGGACCGTCGACATACTGCTGGGTCACCCCAGCCGGCGCCCGGAGGCAGGCCGCGTACAGCGGCCGGCCAGCGAGACCTTCGGCCGCAGTGTCCTGTCCATGCGTGGGCGCGTTCCGTACGCACATACGCACACCAGGGCGCCGCCGAGCCGAAGCGACCCCTGAAACACCCCAGGTCTCTCGGTACCGATGGCGTCCTGCCCGACCGATTGAGGTTCCACCCCCGTGTTCAGCTTCAGCATCACGGCGATCGCCTTCGGCGTCGTCTTCCTTGCCGAACTCCCCGACAAGACGGCCCTCGCCGGCCTGATGCTCGGCACGCGCTACCGCGCCTCCTACGTCTTCGCGGGAGTCGCCGCCGCCTTCGCCGTACACGTCGCCCTCGCGATCGCCGCCGGCAGCGTGCTCACCCTGCTCCCGCACCGCCTCGTCCAGGCCGTCGTCGGCATCCTCTTCCTGCTGGGTGCGGCCATGCTGCTCCTGAAGAAGGACGACGGGGAGGAGACGGTCAAGCCGCCCGCCGACCAGTCCTTCTGGAAGGTCTCGGGAGCCGGCTTCATGCTGATCCTGGTGGCGGAATTCGGTGACCTGACCCAGATCATGACCGCCAACCTCGCCGCTCGCTACGACGACCCCGTCTCCGTCGGTATCGGCGCCGTACTGGCCCTGTGGGCGGTCGCGGGCATCGGCATCCTGGGCGGGCGCACGCTGATGAAGTACGTGCCGCTGCGACTCATCACGAAGATCGCGGCCGCGGTGATGGCGGCGCTGGCCGTCTTCTCGCTGTACGAGGCGATCGCGGGCTGACGCCGGTGGGCGGGGCGGGGTGGGGCGGGTCGCAGGTGGGGGTGGGATATCTCGTTGCGGGAAGTGTGTGTACGGGTCACGCTCAGGTGCGTGACTGACACCTCCGCCCCCACGGGCCCCTCCGTCCCCGCGGGCCGCTCTGCACCCGCGGACCTCTCCGTCCCCGCGGGCCCGTCCAGCCAGCCTGCGGCTCCTGGTGTACCAACGTCCTCCTCGGAGCGTCGGTTCGGATGGTCCAACATGTTCGTCCACCCCGACGAGGACACCCGCGCCGACGGAGGGTTCCAGGGCGAACGGGCCGTGCTCGCCGGCTACCTGCGCGATCAGCGGCTGACCTTGGAGCTCAAGTGCGCGGGCCTCGACGCGGAGGCCCGCGCGCCGCTCGGTGGAACCGTCCAACCTGTCCCTGCTGGGTCTCGTACGCCACCTCGCGGGCGTCGAGCAGTACTGGTTCCGGCAGGTCATGGCGGGCCAGGACGTACGCCGCCACTACCGCTCTGAGGAGGAACCCGCGGGCGAGTTCACCGGCGCGGTGGCCGACCCCGCGGTGGTCGCGGACGCGTGGGCGACCTGGCGAGCCGAAGTCGCCTTCGCGGAACAACTCGTCGCGCAGACCCCCAGCCTGGACGTCACGGGCGACGCGGGAGGCGCGGGAGGCGCGGGCGACGAGCCGATGGAGCTCCGCGAGGTCCTGGTCCACATGATCGAGGAGTACGCCCGCCACAACGGCCACGCGGACTTCCTACGGGAACGCATCGACGGGCGAGTCGGCCAGTAGGGGGGGGTGTCTCTATGTCCTTCGTCAAGGATGTGGTGCCGGGTATGGGGCTGTTTGGGATGGTCACGCGGCGAGGGTGATGGTGGGGGTTCTG
>NZ_JBIAJH010000058.1:0-31728 GCF_042871845.1 Streptomyces sp. NPDC005533
GCCGCGTTCAGCATCAGTCAGGTTCAGCGGCGCAAGCTTCGGACCAGGACGAGTCATACAGGAACTGTAAGCCAACCACTGACTCAGCACACTAGCAGGCACCCCCACGGAACTCGCACCAGACGACCTTCCCCGGTGTCCGGGCCAGCACCCCCCACTCGTCGGAGAGCGCGGTGACCAGCGTGAGCCCGCGCCCGTGCGGTCGCCCGGTGATCCGGGAGAACCCGGGCCCGCTGTCGTGCACCTCGACCCGCACGGTCGCGTCCTCGAAGCCGTACAGCCGCAGCAGGTAGCCGCGGCCGCGCGGGACCCCGTACCGCAGCGCGTTGGTCGCCAGCTCGCTCACGCAGAGCAACATGTCGTCGAGGTGTTCGGTGGCTCCCCACGCCCGCAAGGTGTCACGTGTGAAGTGCCGCGCAGCTGAGACGGTTCGGGGTGAGCGCAGGTAGAGGCGCTCCCGCATGAGCGCCGCCTGAATAGTTGGATTCACGGGACGATCGTCGCGTTGCGTGACTAGCGTGTGGCTGAGCGCCGACCCGTACTCCTTGATGAGTACGGGTCCGCGCGGGGTATTCCGCATGCGTGGGTGGGGAGTTCGCTGTCATGCCACCGAGGAAACGAGCACGGCCGAACGCGACGACCATGAAAATGGTCGGAGCGCAGGTGGCCGCCGCCCGCATCGCCAAGAACCTGACCCAGAAGCAGCTCGGAGAGCTGGTCCGCCTGGACGAGGAGACCATCGCGTCCATCGAGCAGGGTCGGCGGACTCTTATGCCTCACGTCGCGGAGCTGATGGACCTGCACCTGGGCCTGCCGGGTCTGCTGACCGTGGCGGCGCTCGAAATGCCCGAGCGGGATGCGAGCCCTCCCTGGTCGGAGGAGTACATGGATCTCGAAAAGCAGGCCGTTGCCCTCAACTGGTACGAGAGCATGGTCGTCCCGGGAGTCCTCCAGACCGAGAACTACATGCGGGCCCTATTCCGCTGCCGCGTACCGGCCTTCCTCCCAGAGGAGATCGAGGCGCTGATCGTCCGACGACTCTCCCGGGTGCAGATGCTGCATCAGCAACACCCGCCGAGCGTCTCTTTCGTGATCTCGGAAACGGGACTCCGCGACAGGATCGGCGGCGACGCAGTCTGGGCCGAACAGGTGCGCAACCTGCTGGCCTGCATGGAGCTTCCCCACGTCACCATGCAGATTCTGCCGCTCGGCCAGACGTACCATCCGGCCCTCTCCGGCTCATTCACCATGCTGGAAACACCTGAACACGTGCACCGCGGCTACTTCGAAGGTCAGCGTGGCAGCAAGCTCGTCACCGACCCCGATGACGTCAGCATCCTGGCCCAGCGGTATGCCATGCTGCGAACCCAGGCCCTCACCCCTCTTGAAACAAAGGGCCTGCTGGAGCGCATGCTAGGAGAGCTATGAGCACCACACTGAAGTGGTTCAAGTCCAGCTACAGCAGCCCCGACGGCGACCAGTGCGTAGAGGTCGCCCAGGGCGCGACTCAGGTCCACGTCCGGGACTCGAAAGTCCAGGACGGCCCCGTCCTGGGCCTCGCGCCGGCGAGCTGGGCGGCGCTCACCGGCTGGCTGGCTCGATGACGGAAGCCCGCCTCGACGGTGCGAGCAACGTACTGGTCGCGCCGTCGACGCTGCACGACCAGGACCTGGTCAGGGATTTCTTCGGATCCGTGATCACCCCGGAGGACCTCGCCTCCGGTGCGACCGACCTCGCGCAGAAGACCGTCTACCTGTGTGGCGACGTAGCCACAATCCACCGCAGCCAACTGGACTCGGCCGAGCGGGTGTTCGTCGTCCGCGAGCTGTCGTGTGGTGACGCCGACACGTCGTGGCCCCTCGTCGGTGTCGGCCGGGTTCCCGTCCGGGTGCACGGGGCCGGCGTGTACTACCGGCGCTTCTTCGACCTCGACGCCGATCACTTCGGACGGATCCGCGCGGAGCACGCCTTCCAGTCCCTGACGGAGTCCACCAAGCCCGGAACGGCCCACCGCAGCGGCATCTATCTGACGCCCGTCGAGCAGAACGGCGACGAGCTGCATTTCCGCCTGCTGCGGTGCTCCACGAACCTCTCGGGGCCGACCGAGGGCTTTCGTACGACCGACACCCGCATCGTCGAGGCTCTGAATCGCGAGGCCGCCACCGTCTTCCGGGGCCACGCACCGCTGAATCACGTCCTCGCGCAGATCTACCACAACACCCTTGCCACGGCCGAGCGCAAGCAGTCCAAGGCCAGGATCTCGGCGCATGCCGACAAGACCAAGGACATGCCCGTCAACGGCGTCATGGCCTTCTGCACGTTCTACGACGGGCTCGAAAAGCTGCGGCCCCTGGCCGAAGACGCCTTCGACTACGGCGTGAAGCGTGCCAGCGGGCTGACCACGCTCCGCTTTCGCCTCAAGGAGCCGAACGCGGAACGCGACGGGGTGGCGCTCCCCCCGCAGTTCGACCTGACGCTCTACCCCGGGTCCGTTTTCTTCATGCCGCTGTCCACCAACCGCCTGTACACGCACGAAATCCGGCCCTCGACCTTGGGCGCCGAGATGCTCCCGACCCGCCTCGGGTACGTGGTGCGCTGTTCGAGCGCCGAAGCCGTCCACAAGGACGGCCAGACGTTCCTCAAGGCGGCCGGGGACCTGGTGAAGCTCGGGCCGGCCACACCGGAGGGCATGGACGAGCTGCGCAGGCTGTACGCCGAGGAGAACAGGACCTCGTCCTTCATCGACTACGGCGACGCGTTCCTCTTCAGCATGAACACGGGAGACTACGTTGCCCCCCGCGTCTGAGGTCTCGGACGAGATCATCTCGCTCGCGCTGCCGACCGAGCCGGACCTCTTCGCGGAGCTGTCCACGTCGGTTCGTCTGGAAGGCGTGGGGAAGGGCCGGCAAGGTGCCGTGCTCACCAGGATCGACGGCGCCGGCGGCGTGCCCCTCGTACGCACCACCGCTCAATACAGCAGCCCGGCGCAGCGTTTCCGCGCGGTGCACGAACGGCTGGCGCAGCGGATCCAGGAACACGCGGCGACCCCGGTCGGCTTCAACAACGCTCTCGTCGAGAGCTACACGAATGCCTACAGGACCATGGGCGGCCATTGCGACCAGGCCCTGGATCTCGCCGAAGATTCGTTCATCGCCGTCTTCTCCTGCTACCGGAATCCCGAAGCGGGCCCACTGCGGAAGCTGATGTTCGCGTCAAAGGGATCCGGTGGCGACGCGTTCGAGATCCCTCTCGCCCACCACGGTGTCGTCGCGTTCTCCGTCGACGCGAATCGGCGCATGACGCACAAGATCGTGCTGGACACGTCCGGTCCGACGGCGGACAACGAATGGCTGGGCGTGACGTTCCGTACGTCGAAGACCCTCGTCCGGTTTCGCGACGGACACGCCTACCTCCCGCAGGGCGCGCGCCTCACCTCGGCCGACGACGAGCAGCGGCGCGAGTTCTACCGGCTGCGGCGCCGCGAGAACGAGGAAACGGACTTCGTCTACCCTCCGCTGACGTACACCGTCAGCGAGAGCGATCTACTGCCGCCCGTCTGACCGCACCGGATCCGCCGCGAGCGGGTCCAGCCCGTCCAGGATGCGGTCCAGGCCGAAGCGGAACTGGAAGTCCGGCTCGCCGGAGCCGCTGAACGCGTCCGAGGCCAGCAGCCGGGTCACCGCGGGGTGGCTGTCCGGTCCGGTCATGAGCCGCAGCGTGCGGACGTACTGGCCGAGCGCCTGGTCCGGGGCGACCCCGGACTTCACGATGGCGTCCATCATGTCGGCGGCCATCGTGGCCTCGTTCCGTACGAGGCCCCCGATGAGGATGATCGTCGAGAGCTTCTCGCTCTCCGTCAGGCCCGTGCCGGCCATCGAGGCGAGGCCCCGGTCCATCCAGGCCAGCTGGTTCGGGGAGACGGGCGCGGCGGTGATCGGGATGCGCAGGATCCAGGAGTTGGCCATCAGGACGGCCCGCTGCGCGTACGCCCAGTTCGTCAGCAGCTCGCGCCAGCCCCACCCCTCGGCCTCGGGCGGCAGCGGCGGCGGGGCGCCGACGCCCGCGTCCGCCATGAGGACGTAGAGCTCCTCCTTCGCGGCGACGTAGCGGTAGAGGGACATGGTCGAGACGCCCAGTTCCTTGGCCACGCGGCCCATGGAGACGGCGTCCACCCCCTCGGCAGCGGCCAGTGCCACCGCCGCCTCCACGATCTTCGGCAGGGTGAGCGTGGGGCGCGGCCCCTTGCCGGGGCGTTCGCGTAGACCCCAGGCCATTTCCAGGCTCGCCGGGAGCCCTGTCCCGCTGTCCTCGTCCGCCATGACCGCCCGCTCCTCGATTGACCCCCATCCTAGTTCTGTGTATTACTTACACAGAAGAGCGTAAGGCATACGCAGAAGAGCAGCGGGAAGGGATCGCATCCCCATGACCACGCACGCCTCCGGCGACCACGGCATCCACGCCACCGGCCTGACCAAGTCCTACGGCGACCTCCGCGTCCTCGACGGCATCGACCTCGCCGTCCCGCGCGGCAGCGTCCTCGCCCTCCTGGGCCCCAATGGCGCCGGCAAGACCACCACCGTCCGGATCCTCGCCACCCTCACGGCCGCCGACGCCGGAACCGCCCGCGTCGCCGGACACGACACCGTCACCGCACGCCGCCGCGTGCGCGAACTGATCTCCCTCACCGGCCAGTTCGCCGCCCTCGACGAGCTCCTGACCGGCACGGAGACCCTGCGCATGATGGGCCGGCTCACCGGGCTCTCCCCCCGCGCCGCCCGCGCCCGCGCCGACGAACTCCTCGCCCGTTTCGGCCTCACCGAGGCCGCCGGCCGCACCGCGAAGACGTACTCGGGCGGCATGCGACGGCGCCTCGACCTCGCCGCGAGCCTCGTCTCCCGGCCCGAGGTGGTCTTCCTGGACGAGCCGACGAGCGGCCTCGACCCGCGCAGCCGCCAGGACCTGTGGGACCTCGTACGGGAGCTGCGCGCCGACGGCACCACCGTCCTGCTGACCACCCAGTACCTGGAGGAGGCCGACCGGCTCGCCGACCGCGTCGCCGTCCTCGCGGGCGGCCGCATCGCCGCCGAGGGCACCCCGGCCGAACTCAAGGCCCGCGTCGCCGGACACCGCCTGGACCTGACCCTCACCACCGGCGCCGCCTACGAGGCCCTCGCCCCGCGCGCCGTCCACCTCGACCCCGACGCGCTCGTCCTCGGCCTGGCCACCGACGGGAGCGCCGCCCACGTCCGTGCCCTGCTCGACGAACTCGATCCGGACCGCACCGCCGTGGACCGCTTCGCCGTCCGCAGCGCCACCCTCGACGACGTGTTCCTCACCCTGACGGGAGCCGACCGATGACCGCCCTGCCCATGAGCGCCCTCGCCCTGACCGGCCGCAGCCTGCGCATCAGCAGCCGCCGGCCCGACGCCCTGATCGCCGCCCTGATGCTGCCCGTCATGCTGATGCTGATCTTCGTCTACTTCTTCGGCGGGGCCATCGACACCGGGACGACGTACGTGACGTACGTGGTGCCGGGCGCCATGCTGCTCTGCGCCGGCTTCGGCGCGGCCTCCACCGCCGTCAGCGTCGCCGAGGACATGACGAACGGCGTCATCGACCGCTTCCGCTCCCTCGACATCGGCGCCATCCCGATCCTCGCCGGACACGTCACGGCCTCGGTCCTGCGCAACCTGCTCTCCACCACCCTCGTCCTCGCCGTGGCCCTCGCGATCGGCTTCCGGCCCCAGGCGGACCCGGCCGCCTTCCTCGCCGCGGCCGGCCTGCTGCTGACGTACATCACGGCGATCTCCTGGCTGGCCGCCGCACTCGGCCTGCTCGCCAAGTCCCCCGAGGCGGCGGGCGGCTTCACCTTCCTGATGATGTTCCTGCCCTACCCGTCCAGCGCCTTCGTCCCCATCGACACCATGCCCGGCTGGCTGCACGGCTTCGCCGACCACCAGCCGCTGACCCCCGTGATCGAGTCCCTGCGCGCCCTGCTCCTGGCGCAGCCCGCCGGGGACGCCCCCTGGGTGGCCCTGACCTGGTGCGCGGGCATCACGGCCGCGGCCGTGGCCCTCTCCGCGGTCCTGTTCCGCAACAGGACGCGCTGAGGGGCTCCTCACCAGGAGAAGCCCCTCGGCACGCCGACGGCGCGTACCCGCTCAGCCGTTGAGCGGGTAGGAATGCCGGCCCGTCGCCTCGTCGATCTCGGCGTGGGCCTTCTGCAGCATCTGCGACGCGAGATCCATGAGCGCGCGAGCACCCGCGATCTCTTCCCCGACCCTCAGCTGCTCCGGGTCGGAGGGGTGACGCAGGGCGTAGCCCCGCGCCTTGATCTCGGAGCCGTCCCCGAGTCTGACCAGGGCCGCCGCACTGGTGCGGTGGCCCTCCTCGGTGAATTCCAGCTCCACATGCCACCCGACGAGCGTGGCCATGGTGCATCACCTCCAGGGGGTCACCCTTCCCTCCAGGGTGCGCCCGCGGGAGGGGCCGCGCGAGCCGGGAGGCCGCCGGCTCCCGGCCGTCAGTCGGCGGTCAGCGTCGCCGCGACCGTGCGGAACCACGCTCCGTACGAGAACGGCTCGGGCGGGTTGACCTCCATGCCGAGCTCGGCGGCGGCGAGGGCGTAGTCGCCCTCGTCCAGCGGGAGCGCGATCAGTTCGTGGAGCTCGCCGACGAGGCGGGCGACGATCTGCGGGTCGGTGGTGGCGGCGTAGTCCGCGACCGCCGCCTCGTGGTCGGGGAACTCGTCGACGATGTCCTGCGAGAACCAGCCGCCCAGCAGCTGCGCCGTCTCCGGGAACCGCGCGTGCCACTCCCAGTGGGTCTGCGGGTTCGCCGGCGGGGGCACCTCGCCGTCCTCGATGCTCTGCTTGAGGTGGTCGGCGAGGACGAAGAGCCAGTCACCGATCGCGGACTGCGGGATCCCGACGTCGGGGACGGCGTAGAACTCGCCGAGGTCGATCCGCAGGCGCCCCGGAGGGTTGCGGCCGTACTCGCGCAGCTGGCGCTCCGCCTCCGCGATGGCCCAGGGGCGGGTGTGCCAGGTGTGGCGCAGGTAGGCGTCCAGCGCGCGGCTGCGCTGCTCCGCCGTGTCGTCGGCGGGCTGGCCGAGGTAGGCGCGCAGCACCTGGTCGAGCTCGCCGTAGCGCCGGTCGTGTTCGAGGGGCTTCATGGACACGGTCGGTCGCCTCTACGGGTAGAACGGGACGGTCGTCAGGACGACGAATCCGTACGGGCTGGCGGGGTCGCGGCGCAGGACGACGCGGGCGGCGCGGACGTCGACGGGCCCCTGGCCGGCGAGCAGCATCGCCTCCAGCTGCACCCGGCCGACGGGCTCCGCACGGGACGGCCAGGCGGCCTCGATGGTGAGGCGGGCCCGGGTCCCCTGGGCGAGCCAGCGGTGGATGACCTGCTCGTTGGCGGTCACCACCTGCTGGGTGGCCCACTGGGCGGTCTCCCGGTCGGGGTAGGTGGCGGATCGGGTCAGCATCGGATCATTGTCTCAATTCGCGTTGAACGACCAGAAGACGCCGACCTCGTCCGCCGACACCGCGATCAGGCCGAGGTCCATCATGTAGTCGGTGAAGGGGTGGCCGCCTTCGAGGTCCCGTGCCAGGAAGTCGGGCGCGTCGCAGTCGCGGGCGAGGTCGGAGGAGGTCCAGAACGCCGCGTCGGGGCCGAACCGGTCCAGCAGCGTCCGGGCGTCCGCGAGCACCGCGTCCCGGTCCTCCCGGGACCGGACCGGGAAGCCCTCGAAGAACCACTCCTGCGCGAGCGAGGCGAGCAGGTCGACGGCGGCGCCGGCCGTGATCGGCCGGAGCCCGGCGCGTAGGTCCTCGGCGGTCAGCGCCCGGAACGGGTGGGAGGGGAAGCCGGCCTCCCGGCCCTCCACGAACGTCTCCGGATCCAGGGCGGACCAGCCCCGTGGATCGGCGACGGACCGCTCCATGACGGCGAGGACGTCCTCGGCCCAGTCCTCGTGCGACCGGGGGCCGCTCCTGGCGAAGGTGAAGACGTCCTCCAGGAGCCGCAGCAGCGCGGCTTCCCAGGTGGCGGCCTCGGTGAATCGGGTCGGCATGGCTTGATCCTCCCAGGGCTCAGATGTCGCCGAATGCCCAGAACAGCCCGACCTCGGTCTCGGAGACCACTACCAGTCCGCAGTCCTCCCCGTAGAAGGTCATCGGCATCCAGCCCACAGGGTTCCCCCCGAAGTCCAGCGTGCCGATGTGACCGACAGAGCTGACGTTGGTGTGGCAGGTGATCGCGTCCCCGTAGCGGGCGAGGACGGTGCGCGCCATGCCCTGCAGCTCTTCGAAACTCTCACTGAACCTTTCGAGGTTCCGCAGGGTGCAGCCGTCGTCGGTGAGTGCGAGCAGGAGGTTCTCGGCGCTCGCACGGTCAATCTCGTGCAACCGTTCCCCGACGTCGGCCGGGGTGAGCGGGCGCAACGGATCGTCCCTGAAGGCCGGGCGGCAGAACGGGACGGCGGGGTGCTCCGCAGTGCGTTCGTGCGCGATCGGGTCGATCCCCGCCCATCCGCGCGGATCGGGGACGGCGCGTTCCATGACGGCGAGCACGTCGGCCCGCCAGTCCTCGTGCTTGCGCGGACCGGTGGCGACGAACGCGAACCCGTCGTCGTACAGGTGCACTACCGCAGATTCCCAGGACTTCTGGTCGGCGGACATCTTCGAAGGGCCTTTCTCACAAAGCGCTGGGCATGGACGTCATGACGGTGAACGGAGGGTTGCGGCTGCTGTCGTACTTGATCCTCGTGTCGATGCCCTTGACATCCTGCGCCTCGGCTTTGATGCCGCCCTGCTTGAATCCGGACAGCGGATCGTTCGGGTCGGTCGGCTGCTTGCTCACGCTGCGGCCGCTGACCTCACCATTGGGCGCCGGCGCCAGGAAGGGCTGCACTTTGCCCTCCTCCGGCGGCGGCGGCCCCTTGATCCAGGCCTCGATCGCCGCAGCGTTGTAGTTGAGGTTGTATTCGGTGAGTTCCTGCGCCCGCTGGTAGTTCGGGAAGGCCGACGAGCCGCTCGGCTTCGGCTTGCCGTGCGGCCAGGCCTGGGTCGGGCCGTTCTGTTGCTGGTCGCGCAGGCGCTGCGCCAGCTGCTCGTCCGTCTTGCCCACGTGCTTGTCCAGCGTGTGGCCGTCGGCCATGTACTCGTTGGCCGCCAGGTCCAGTACGTACTTGCCGGTGGCCGAGTCGATCTTCAGCCAGGTCTGCGAGGTGCTCTTGAAGTCCTCCAGGGACCTGGCACCGAAGCCGTGGGCGCGGGCGACGCCGGCCTCGAACTTCGGGGCGCTCCGATGCGCTTCGTCCAGAACCTCCTGGAGCGCGTTCATGCGTGTCGTGAGGCCGTCCACGATGCCCGTGTACTTGTCCACGATCCGGTTGAGCTTGGCCTTGTCCAGCTTCAGGACCGTGTTGACGTCGAACTTCAGCAGGAGTCCGGTGAGCCCGCCGACCCCGCTGGCCACGCTGGTGACGGCGCCGACGATGCTCTTGACGCTGGGCTTCTCCTTGGCCTTCTCCAAGTCCTCGATGATGCTCATGGCAGCCTGCTTCATGGCCCGCTTGAGCTCTTCGAAGACGTCGTGGTTCAGCTCGACGGCGGCTTCCGCGTACTCGCGCAGACAGTCGCTGATCTTGATCGCCACATCGTTCAGGACGCTCATCACCGGCTGACTGCCCGTGGCCACCTTGGCGCCGTATGGGCCCGTGGTGTGCGCCCATTGGTAGCCGTGCCGGGACTGACCCCAGTCCGTCGCGCCCCACAGCGCGCTGCAGAACGTCCGCATGGCGGCTTCCCAGTCGGCCTTCTGGTGGTTGGTGATGGTGCCGATGATCCTCGTCAGCTCTGCTGCCGTGTTGCTCGGGACGACCGAGGCGTTCATCCAGCTGTGGCAGTGCGAGTTGAGGTAGTGCTGCTGCGGGAAGGGATATACGTCCGCCACCTTGCCGACACGGAAGACGTGCTTCGCGACGGGCTGCAGGACGTCCCGGATCATCTCCGGTATGCCCTCCATCGCACCGCGGATCAGGTCGTCACCGCCGTCGTCGTCGCCCCACTTGATGTCGGGGACGCTGTCGAAGTTGGGGTCCTTGTCGATGACCGTGGGCAGGGCGCGCTGCTCCGGGGTCGTGCCGGCCTTGGGGTGGGCCGCGGCATCGGCCTTGGTGTAGGCGTTGGCGGTCTCCGTGAAGCCGACGGCGACACCTCCGATGCTGACCACGCTCTTGCCCAACACCTCCAGCCAACGGTTGCCTATCTTCTTGTAGGCCGCCGCGAACTTCTCCGCCTCGGTGCCCGCCCCGCCGGCGTCCGGGTGCTCCTTCAGCTCCCGCACGAGCGTGTTCCCACCGCGCATCATGGGGTCCTGCTGCTTGGCGACCTGCCCGGAGACGGACCACAGGCTCGACGGCTTGACGTCGATGGTGCCGCCCCCGGCGGGCGGCTGCGCCGGGCCGGAGCTCGGCGGGCCCGGGGTGGGTCCGGCCATCAGGCGCCGCCTCCCCAGCCCTGGAGCACGGACCTGTTCGCCGCGGCGTAGTTGAGGTGACCCTTGACCACGACCTCGTGCAGCCAGGCCTGCGCGGCCTTGAGGTCCTGGGCCGAGCGGTCCCATTTGTCCAGCTCGTCGATGAAGGCCTGCCGGGCCTCGCCGTCCCAGCTCAGCACGGCCTTCTTCGAGCGCTCGTAGAGCAGTTCCAGCTTCTCGTTGAGGTCCTTGAGGATTTCCTCCAGGTCCCCCGACAGGCGCTGCAGGGTGGCGAAATCGACAGTTATCCGGTCGTCGTCCGACATGGTGGGGCTGTTCCTCGCTGCTCTCAGATGTCCTGCAGACGGCTGTGCGGGGCGGGCGGCTGATCCGGCACGGTCAGTTCCGCGGCGGACGCGGACACGTCCTCCTGGCTCTGGACGCGCCTGAACGCGGCCAGGACCTCCAGCTCCTGGGCCGTGAACCCGTCACGGGAGGCCCTGGTCGCCCGTTCGAGGAGGGCGAGCACCTGGCGGATCCGCACGGCGTCCTCCGCGGCCCCCCGGTGCAGGGCGCGGTACGCCGTGGCGGTGGGCCCCTGCCAGCCCGCTGCGATGCTGTCGACCACCCGGTCCATGTTCCGGATCTGGCGCTCCAGATGACCCTGCATCTCATCGAGGTCGTCCGCCAGCTTGGTGAGGCCGTCCTTCGAGACCCTCAGATCGCCGTCCGTCATGTCCACCCCCTCTTCGGCGCTGCCACGCCACCTCCGTACGTACACTCAGGATTTTCGCAGGTGCAGTACCAGGATCACCTGAGTATGCGCACTCATGTTCCATGTCTTCGCAAGGAGTTCACTGGATCCATGACCCCGGACCCCGCCCGCCGACCCCGTGCGTTCGTCGCGCCGCTCGTCTCCACCCTGCTGACGCTGCCGCTCGCGGCCGTCGCGTTCTTCTTCGTCGGGCTGTCCCCGATGGCGTGCGACTCCTGCGGTGAAGCGGCGAGCGACCGGTTCGACGCCTCCTACGGCATCGCCTTCCCCGTGTTCGGGTCCGGCCTGGCCGTGGTGCTGGTCCTGTTGCTCGCCGCATGGGCGCTGCCCTGGCAGCGGCGCCACGCCGCCGCCAGGGTGTGGTTCGCGGTGGCCGCCCCGGCGGCCGTCGTCCTCGACTTCCTCGTCTTCCACGGCCTCGTCGACTGGCCGTAGAGCGGGTCAGGCGTGGCGCAGCCAGCCGGCGACCTCGGTCGCCCAGTAGGTGAGGATCGTGTCGGCGCCCGCCCGCTTGATGCCCAGCAGCGTCTCCAGGACGGCACGGTCGCGCTCGATCCAGCCCTTCTCCGCGGCCGCCTCAATCATCGCGAACTCGCCGCTGATCTGGTACGCCGCCACCGGGACGTCCACGGCCTGCGCGACCCGGTACAGGATGTCGAGGTAGGGGCCGGCCGGCTTGACCATGACCATGTCGGCGCCCTCCTCCAGGTCGAGGGCCAGCTCCCGCAGGGACTCCCGGGCGTTCGCCGGGTCCTGCTGGTACGTCTTGCGGTCGCCCTGGAGCGAGGAGGCGACGGCCTCCCGGAAGGGCCCGTAGAACGCCGACGAGTACTTGGCCGTGTACGCCAGGATGGACACGTCCTCGTGCCCGGTCTCGTCCAGCGCGTCGCGGATGACGCCGACCTGACCGTCCATCATCCCGCTCGGGCCCACCACGTGGACGCCCGCGTCGGCCTGGACCTGCGCCATCTCGGCGTACCGCTCCAGCGTCGCGTCGTTGTCCACCCGACCGTGCTCGTCCAGCACGCCGCAGTGCCCGTGGTCGGTGTACTCGTCCAGACAGAGGTCGGACATGATCACCAGGTCGTCGCCGACCTCGGCCTTCACGTCGCGGATGGCGACCTGCAGGATCCCGTCCGGCTCCGTGCCCGCCGTGCCCAGCGCGTCCTTGTTCTCGTCGGCCGGGACGCCGAACAGCATGATCCCCGCGACCCCCGCCTCGACCGCCTCCACGGCGGCCTTCCGCAGCGTGTCCCGCGTGTGCTGGACGACGCCGGGCATCGCCGAGATCGCCAGGGGCTCGCTGATGCCCTCCCGTACGAACGCGGGGAGGATCAGGTCCGAGGGGTGCAGCCGGTTCTCCGCGACCATCCGCCGCATCGCGGGGGTGGTGCGCAGCCGGCGGGGCCGCGAGCCGGGGAAGGATCCGTACGTGCTCATCTTCAGTCGCCTCTTCGAGCATCGACAGCAGTCGACCCCAGCCTAGAGCCCGCCCGGGACGCGTCCGCGCGGGGCGCCGCGCGGCGCCCGGCCCGGCCGGTGGGGACGGGGTCGGGGTCGGGCGCGTGCCGGGGCGATCCCCGCAGGGCGGCCGGTCAGAACCTCGGCTCCGGGCTCTGCGCCGCGCACAGTTCGGCGGCCTCCTCCTCGGTCTCCACCGACGGCGGCGACCCGTCGAGCGGCTTCCGCGCGGTCTCCTTCATGCACGCCACCGCGATGATGCCGACCAGGGCCGCCCCCATCGCGTAGTACGCGGGCATCAGGTTCGAGCCGGTCCAGCCGATCAGGGCGGTGATCACCAGCGGTGTCGTGCCGCCGAAGAGGGACGCCGACACGTTGTAGCCGACCGACAGGGAGCCGTAGCGCACCCGGGTCGGGAAGAGCGCCGGCAGCGCGGCGGACATGGTGCCGAGCATGCAGACCAGGGACAGGCCCAGCATCAGCATGCCGGCGGTGATCGCGGGGACGCCGCCCTGGCGGATCAGCAGGAACGCCGGGACGGAGAGCACGAAGAAGCCCGTCATGCCGGCCATCAGCAGCGGCTTGCGGCCGTAGCGGTCGGAGAGGGAGCCGACCCGGCTGATGACGAGCATCAGACAGACCATCACCCCGAGCAGGATCAGCAGTCCGTGCGTCTCGCTGTAGCCCAGCTCGTCGGAGAGGTACGTCGGCATGTACGACAGCAGCATGTAGTCGGTGATGTTGTACGCGCCGACCAGGCAGACGCACAGGATCAGCGTCGGCCAGTACTCGCGGAAGATCTTCGCAAGGTCGCCCTTGGTGGTGGTCTCCACCGCGTCGGCGGCCTCGGTGGCCCGCGCGCCCGTGCCGCTGTCCAGCTTCCGGAAGGCGGGCGTCTCGTCCAGGCGCATCCGCAGGTACAGGCCGACCAGTCCGAGCGGCCCGGCGACGAGGAACGGCACGCGCCAGCCCCAGGACTCCATCTGCGCGTCGTCGAGCAGCGCGTACAGGGCGGTCACCAGGGCGGCCGCGCCGACGTAACCGGCCAGGGTGCCGAATTCGAGGAAGCTGCCGAAGAAGCCGCGGCGCTTGTCGGGCGCGTACTCGGCGATGAAGGTGGAGGCGCCGCCGTACTCCCCGCCGGTCGAGAAGCCCTGGAGCATCCGGAAGAAGATCAGCAGGACGGGGGCCCACAGCCCGATCGCCCCGTGCGAGGGGATCAGGCCGATGGCGAAGGTGCCCACCGCCATCATGATCATGGTCAGGGCGAGGACCTTCTTGCGCCCGACGCGGTCACCCATCGGGCCGAAGAACATCCCGCCCAGCGGCCGCACCAGGAAGGCCACGGCGAACGTCGCGAAGGACGACAGCAGCTGGGTGGTGTCGCTCCCCGACGGGAAGAAGACGTGCCCCAGCGTGACGGCCAGGTAGGAGTAGATGCCGAAGTCGAACCACTCCATGGCGTTGCCGAGCGAGGCCGCCTTCACGGCGCGGTGGACGGCCGCGTCGTCCGTGACGGTGATGTCGCTCCGGCGCAGTCTCGGGTTCAGCCGCTGCCGGACGGCTCGGAAGAGTACGGGGTGGCGCTTCACCGCTTCCGGATCGGCCACCTGCGGGGTTCGGGGGGCCGCCATGGCCGGTCCTCTCGTCGGTGGGTGCTCCAGCCCTCCCGTCTGCGCGGTCCCGGTGGCCGCAAACGGGCCGAAGGGCCCGGTGCGACGTGGATCACACGGCGAAGGGCCCGGGTGCGCATCGCACCCGGGCCCTGATCGCTTCCTGCGCTAAACCGCTCACGTCGTACGCCGACGCCGCGCCCCCGGCCGCCGCTCGCTCGGCCGGAACACCGTCTCGCCGGCCTCCTTGGCCGCCTCGCGGCGCGCCGCGCCGTACTCGGCCAGCGCCTCCGCCAGCTTGCCGACGCTCGGCTCCGGCGACAGGACGTCGACCCGCAGCCCGTGCTCCTCCGCCGTCTTGGCCGTCGCCGGCCCGATACAGGCGATGACGGTCACGTTGTGCGGCTTGCCGGCGATGCCCACCAGGTTGCGCACGGTGCTCGACGACGTGAAGAGCACCGCGTCGAACCCGCCGCCCTTGATCGCCTCGCGCGTGTCCGCCGGCGGCGGCGACGCCCGCACGGTCCGGTAGGCCGTGACGTCGTCGACCTCCCACCCGAGCTCGATCAGCCCGGCGACCAGCGTCTCGGTCGCGATGTCGGCCCGCGGCAGGAACACGCGGTCGATCGGGTCGAAGACCGGGTCGTACGGCGGCCAGTCCTCCAGCAGCCCGGCCGCGGACTGCTCGCCGCTCGGCACCAGGTCCGGCTTCACGCCGAACTCCACCAGCGCGGCCGCGGTCTGCTCGCCCACCGCGGCGACCTTGATGCCCGCGAAGGCGCGCGCGTCGAGCCCGTACTCCTCGAACTTCTCGCGGACGGCCTTCACGGCGTTGACCGAGGTGAAGGCGATCCACTCGTAGCGGCCCGTCACCAGGCCCTTCACCGCGCGCTCCATCTGCTGCGGGGTGCGCGGCGGCTCCACGGCGATGGTCGGCACCTCGTGCGGCACCGCACCGTACGAACGCAGTTGGTCGGAGAGCGAGGCCGCCTGCTCCTTGGTGCGCGGTACGAGGACCCGCCAGCCGAACAGCGGCTTCGACTCGAACCAGGCCAGGTCCTCGCGCCGCGCGGCGGCGCTGTGCTCACCGACCACGGCTATGACGGACCGGGCGCCCTCGGGCGACGGGAGCACCTTGCCCTGCTTGAACACCTGGGCGATCGTGCCCAGCGTCGCGGACCAGGTCCGCTGCCGCGTGGTGGTGCCGGCGACGGTCACCGTCAGCGGGGTGTCGGCCTTGCGTCCGGCGCTCACCAGCTCGGCGGCGGCCGCCGACACGGTCTCCAGCGTCGCGGAGACGACGAGGATCCCGTCGCTCGCGCCGACCTCGCTCCAGCAGCGCGCCGAGGCCGTCTTCGCGTCGACGAAGCGGACGTCCGCGCCCTGCTTGTCGCGCAGCGGGACACCGGCGTACGCGGGCACGCCGACCGCGGTCGCCACTCCGGGCACCACCTCGAAGGGGATGCCGGCGGTGGCGCAGACGAGCATCTCCTCGGCGGCGTTGCCGTCGAGCCCGGGGTCGCCCGTGACGGCTCGTACGACCCGCCTGCCGGAGCGTGCGGCCTCCATGACAAGATTGGCCGCGTCCCGGATCACCGGGACCCCGGCGGCTGCTGACACTTCGTCAGCGATCGTCAGCTGCGGCGTGTCGACATTCGCGCGCGCATGCGTCCGTACGACCTCGAGCACCTCGGGCTCCGCGATCAGTACGTCCGCGGCGGCGAGCGCCTCGACGGCGCGCAGCGTCAGCAGACCCGGGTCGCCGGGGCCGGCACCGAGGAAGGTGACGCGTCCGTGGGCGGCGACGGCCGGATAGGCGGAGGTGGTCGGAATTGAGGGGTTCAAAGCGATCGCTCCCCCATCAGACCGGCCGCGCCCTTGGCCAGCATCTCGTCCGCGAGTTCGCGGCCGAGAGCCATGGCCTCGTCGTACGACTGGGGCACGGGACCGGTGGTGGACAGCTGCACCAGCGTCGAGCCGTCGAGGGTTCCGACGACGCCGCGCAGGCGCATTTCATTGACAACCTGGCCGTCGGCCAGAAGATCGGCGAACGCGCCCACGGGTGCGCTGCAGCCGGCCTCCAGGGCGGCGAGCAGAGAACGCTCGGCGGTCACGGCGGCCCGGGTGTGCGGGTCGTCGAGCTCGCCGAGCGCGGCGATGAGGTCCGTATCGGACGCGAGGCACTCCACGGCCAGGGCGCCCTGGCCGGGAGCCGGCAGGACGTTGTCGACGGAGAGCAGGTCGGTCGCCTCGTCACCGCGACCGATCCGGTTGAGGCCGGCGGCCGCGAGCACGACGGCGTCGAGCTCGCCGTCGCGGACGAAGCCGATCCGGGTGTCGACGTTGCCGCGGATGGGCACCGTCTCGATCCGCTTGCCGAGCGACAGCGCCAGGTGGTTGAGCTGGGCCGTGCGCCGCGGCGACCCGGTGCCGATGCGGGCACCGTCGGGCAGCTGCTCGAAGGTCAGGCCGTCCCGCGCGACGAGCGCGTCCCGGGCGTCCTCGCGCCGCGGCATGGCCGCGATCACGAGGTCGTCGGGCTGCGCGGTCGGCAGGTCCTTCAGCGAGTGCACGGCGAAGTCGACCTCACCGCGCAGCAGCGCGTCGCGCAGCGCGGTGACGAACACGCCCGTGCCGCCGATCTGCGCGAGGTGCTCGCGCGAGACGTCGCCGTAGGTCGTGATCTCCACGAGCTCGACGGCCCGGCCGGTGATCGCCCGTACCGCGTCGGCGACGTGCCCCGACTGGGACATGGCCAGCTTGCTCCGCCGCGTACCGAGCCGCAGCGGCTGGTCGGGACGTGTGTTCATGATGCCCGTCCTGGGTCGTCGTCGTTCATCGGATCGGCCGCGTCCGCCCGGCTGACGGAAGCTACCGTCTGAGGGTCGAGGTCGAAGAGTTCGCGCAGCGCCTCCGCGTACCCGGCGCCGCCGGGCTCGCTGGCGAGCTGCTTGACGCGCACGGTCGGCGCGTGGAGGAGCTTGTCGACGACGCGGCGCACGGTCTGGGTGACCTCGGCGCGCTGCCGTTCGTCCAAGTCCGGGAGCCGCCCGTCGAGCCGCGCCACTTCCATGGCCACGACCTCGGCCGCCATGGCCCGCAGGGCGACCACGGTGGGCGTGATGTGCGCGGCCCGCTGTGCGGCACCGAAGGCGGCCACTTCCTCGGCGACTATGCCGCGCACGGCATCGACGTCGGCCGCCATCGGGGCGTCGGCCGACGCCTCGGCCAGGCTTTCGATGTCGACGAGCCGCACCCCGGGGATGCGGTGCACGGCGGCGTCGATGTCGCGCGGCATGGCCAGGTCCAGCAGGGCCAGCCGTACGGGCGCCACGTCGACCTGGCTGCGGGCGCCCTTGCGGGGCTGCCGCTGCGCGGCGGCCTCGCCCTGGTCGGCCCAGGTTCCGTGCAGTTCGAGGGAGTTGGCGTCGACCCCGGTCAGCGCGGCCCGCCCGTCGGGCCCCACCGGACACCCGTCGGCCTCCGTCGCGGCACTGATCGTCCGGGCCGCCCCGGCGTCGGCCAGCCGCCCGCCGTCCCGCGCGGCGGCGACGAGCCGCGCGACGACGGCCGCATCCAGCCCCGCCGGCGTGTGAGGCGGCACATCCAGCCCCGCCGGCGTCTGAGGCGCGGGGTCGGGGGCAGCGCCCCAGGACACGGCGGTCAGCACGTCATCGGCGGTCAGCACGAGCCCCGTCGCACCAGTGCACGAGACCACCACGTCGACTCGTGTCAGCTCATCGGCGACCTGAGCCATCGGCACGGCCGAAGCCCGCACACCCGTGCCTGAGGCAACCAGAATCTCCGCGAGCCGCTCCGCCCGCTCGCCGGTCCGGTTCGCCACCACGATCTCGGCGACGCCGACCCGCGCCAGCGTCGCCGCCGCCAGCGAGGACATGGATCCGGCGCCGATGACCAGCGCCCGCTTCCCCGCCGCCCACTGCGCGACCGGCACCCGTACGGCCAGCTGCTCCAGCCCGAAGGTCACCAGCGACTGGCCCGCGCGGTCGATCCCGGTCTCCGAGTGCGCCCGCTTGCCGACCCGCAGCGCCTGCTGGAACAGGTCGTTGATCAGCCGGCCGGCGGTGTGCAGCTCCTGCCCCAACGCCAGCGCGTCCTTGATCTGGCCGAGGATCTGCCCCTCGCCCACGACCATCGAGTCCAGGCCGCACGCCACCGAGAACAGGTGGTGCACCGCCCGGTCCTCGTAGTGCACGTAGAGGTACGGCGTGAGCTCTTCCAGCGCCACCCCGCTGTGCTGGGCCAGCAGCGTGGACAGCTCGGCCACGCCCGCGTGGAACTTGTCCACGTCGGCGTACAGCTCGATGCGGTTGCACGTGGCGAGCACCGCCGCCTCCGTCGCGGGTTCCGCGGCGAGGGTGTCGTGCAGCAGCTTGATCTTGGCGTCCGCGGACAGCGAGGCCCGCTCCAGGACGCTGACGGGTGCGCTGCGGTGGCTCAGCCCTACGACGAGCAGACTCATGCCGGCATCACCGCCGGGTGGTCACCGTCGGGGTTGCCCTTGCGCGCCTCGGCGGCCGCGCGCCCGGCCGGCGGCACGACGGCCGCGGCGGGGGCGGCGCCGCCCACGGAGGAGCCGCCGGCGGCAGCGGCGGCGGCCGCTTCCTCGCCGGCCTTGCGCTGCTCGTGGAACGCCAGGATCTGGAGCTCGATGGAGAGGTCGACCTTGCGCACGTCCACGCCGTCGGGCACGGACAGCACGGTCGGCGCGAAGTTCAGGATGGAGGTGACCCCGGCCGCGATCAGCCGCTCGCTGACCTGCTGGGCCGCACCGGCGGGCGTCGCGATCACACCGATCGAGACGCCGTTCTCCTCGATGATCTTCTCCAGGTCGTCGGTGTGCTGGACGGCCATGCCGGCCACCGGCTTGCCGGCCATCGCCGGGTCCGCGTCGATCAGCGCGGCCACGCGGAACCCGCGCGCGGAGAACCCGCCGTAGTTGGCGAGGGCGGCGCCGAGGTTGCCGATGCCGACGATGACGACGGGCCAGTCCTGGGTCAGGCCGAGCTCGCGGGAGATCTGGTAGACGAGGTACTCGACGTCGTAGCCGACGCCGCGCGTCCCGTAGGAACCGAGGTACGAGAAGTCCTTGCGCAGCTTCGCGGAGTTGACTCCGGCGGCGGCCGCGAGCTCCTCGGAGGACACCGTGGGCACCGATCGCTCGGAGAGCGCGGTGAGGGCACGCAAGTACAGCGGAAGCCGGGCGACAGTGGCCTCGGGAATACCTCGGCTGCGGGTCGCCGGTCGGTGAGTTCGGCCAGTTGCCACGATGCTCCTGCGGGATGAGCGGGGCTGCAGGCGGTCACTTGTCCCAAGACCGCCCCGTCGACAGCAGGCTATGCCTTTGTGAACGCGTGCACAAAGATTGTGTCCGCTTTGTCCGAGCAAAGTGACCGGGGTCACGCGACCTCGGCACCTGGACCCGGAACCGGCGGCACGCCGAACCCGTTCAAATCCCAAAGGGGGCAAAACCGTGCACACTCCTCACAGATACGCCCCCGAGACCCCACAAAACGCCCATGATGGTAACCGGGGAAGGGGTCAGGCCCCCAACGCCCGCCGGAGCCGGTCCGGGTTCACCCTCCAGAAGGTGTGCTGCTCGCCGTCGACGAGCACCACCGGGATCTGCTCCCAGTGCAGCCGGTACAACTCCTCGTCCTGCGAGATGTCCTTCTTCTCCCACTGCGCTCCGGTCTCGGCGCAGACCTTCGCGACCACCTCCTCGGCCTCGTCGCACAGGTGACACCCGGGCTTCCCGATCAGCGTCACCATCCGCTCGCCGGGACGCTTCTTTTCCTTACGGCGCAACAAAGGGCTCATGGCCCCATTCTCCCGAAGTGTTAACGCCTCCGTTTCCCATCGGTTCGGGAAGTACCGAACACAGTGGCTATGCTCGCCGCATGGCCGCTCTCGGATGGCTCACCCCTCGTAGACGCTCCGCAACCGCGCGGAGCGTGCTTGCAGGCGAGGCCTCGGCGGAGGCCGCCCGCAAGACCGCGCTGGTCGAAGCCGGGGCCGAGGCGCCGGAGATCGAGGCGCCGCGGGAAGAGCCGCCGGCCGAGCCCGAGTTCCCGGTCGCCGGCGACGACCTCGCCGCCGCCTTCTTCGACCTCGACAACACCGTCATGCAGGGCGCCGCGATCTTCCACTTCGGCCGCGGCCTCTACAAGCGCGAGTTCTTCCGGCGCCGCGAACTCGCCCGCTTCGCCTGGCAGCAGGCCTGGTTCCGGCTCGCCGGGGTCGAGGACCCCGAGCACATGCAGGACGCCCGCGACAGCGCCCTGTCCATCGTCAAGGGCCACAAGGTCTCCGAGCTGATGGCCATCGGCGAGGAGATCTACGACGAGTACATGGCCGAGCGGATCTGGCCGGGCACCCGCGCCCTGGCCCAGGCCCACCTCGACGCCGGCCAGAAGGTGTGGCTGGTCACCGCGGCCCCGGTGGAGACGGCCACGATCATCGCCCGCAGGCTGGGCCTGACCGGCGCCCTGGGCACCGTCGCCGAGTCCATCGACGGGGTCTACACCGGCCGCCTGGTCGGCGAGCCGCTGCACGGCCCCGCCAAGGCCGAGGCGGTCCGCGCCCTGGCCGCCGCCGAGGGCCTGGACCTCGCGCGCTGCGCCGCGTACAGCGATTCGCACAACGACATCCCGATGCTGTCGCTGGTCGGACATCCGTACGCGATCAATCCGGACACAAAA
Organism: Streptomyces sp. NPDC005533; assembly: GCF_042871845.1. NCBI lineage: Bacteria > Bacillati > Actinomycetota > Actinomycetes > Kitasatosporales > Streptomycetaceae > Streptomyces > Streptomyces sp. NPDC005533. The sequence continues at coordinate 21,060 of NZ_JBIAJH010000058.1, forward strand.
CTGCGCAAGCATGCCCGGACCAACGACTGGCGGCTGCGCGACTATCGGACCGGCCGCAAGGCCGTGAAGGTCGGCGTCCCGGCGGCCGCCGGCGTCGGCGCCATCGCGGGCGGCGCCGCCGCCGCCATCGCCCTGCACCGCCGCCGCAAGTAACAACGGCAGGCCCGGGCCCTTCCGGCTCCGCCCGCGCCGGACCCACGGCGCGGGCCCGGTCATTCGCTCACCTCTACCCGCGCCCCCGGCGCGGCACTCCGGCATGCCCGACTCGGTCGCGAGCCTCCTTGGAAGCGTCCATTCCGCGTGCCCAAGTGATCAAGAATCGATCACCAACAGCGACTGAATATGCCCTCGACACGCAACAGAAGTGTCGGAACCGGTGATTTGAGCAACTGGGTGTAGCACTGCCTGTACGAAGCGTTATTCTCCTCAAACGCATGCCACCGGCCATCTGTCGCCACGACGGGTGAACGGTTCCGCACTGCACGTGATGGAAGCTCTGCCTCTGGGAGTCCCGTGTACCCACCTGTCGGGGTTGACGCCTCGGGCCTGGCTCAGCTGCGCGCAACGGTCCTCGACCACCTGCGCGGCTTCGTCCCCACCGCGTACGCCGTCCCCGCCTTCGCCACCGCGGTCCCCGCCGGTATCGGCCCGGCCGGTCCTTGCTATGCCCTGACCGACGGCGGCGCGACGGTGGGCAGACGAGGCCGCGCGGCCGGGGGCTCGAACGGCGCAGCCGGCACGAGCACCCAGGCCACCCCCCGCCGCCCCACGGCGGACAGCGACCAGGCCCGCATGATGGACCTGGTCGAACGCGCCCAGGCGGGCGAGGCCGACGCCTTCGGCCGCCTCTACGACCAGTACAGCGACACGGTCTACCGCTACATCTACTACCGGGTCGGAGGGAAGGCGACCGCGGAGGACCTCACCAGCGAGACCTTCCTGCGCGCACTGCGCCGGATCTCCACCTTCACCTGGCAGGGCCGCGACTTCGGCGCCTGGCTCGTGACGATCGCCCGGAACCTGGTGGCGGACCACTTCAAGTCCAGCCGCTTCCGGCTGGAGGTCACCACCGGCGAGATGCTCGACGCCAACGAGGTCGAGCGCAGCCCCGAGGATTCCGTCCTGGAGTCCCTCTCCAACGCGGCCCTGCTGGAGGCCGTACGGAAACTCAATCCGCAACAGCAGGAGTGCGTGACCCTGCGCTTCCTGCAGGGCCTCTCGGTCGCCGAGACGGCCCGGGTCATGGGCAAGAACGAGGGAGCGATCAAGACGCTCCAGTACCGGGCGGTCCGCACGCTGGCCCGCCTCCTGCCGGACGACGCCCGCTGACCCCCCTCATAAATCGACACAACCTCACATACATCCGGTGACCCCTCGATGACGCTGTGGTCCGATCATCCTTCGTCCGTAACCCAAGTGCCGCGACGCTCGTTGTGCGGAATGCAGACCCCCTGTGGACACGCCCTGCCCGAAGCCGCTCACTCGAAAGTGTGGATGTGCTCAAGGAAGGCAACCTTCCGGACACCTTGGGGAGTCGATCGTCATGACGAGAGGAGGTGCCGCCAGTGATCGCGAACGTGACTCCGCACCGGCGGGCGAACGCCTTCGCCCAGGCCCTGGAGGATCGGACCCCGTCCGACCTTTCGGAACCGGACCCGGCGGCCGAGCAGTCCGAGGCACCTGCCGAACCTGCCGACCACGACCGGTTGTTGGCCCTGGCGAGCGTGCTCGGCGAAAGAATGCCGCGCCCGGTGCTGGACCCCGAGGTCAAGGTGGTGCAGCGAGCCCAGCTCGTTGCCGCCATGGAGGCCATGGTGTTGGAAGAGAGGGCCGGGGGCGGTGCCGCCTCGGACCCTCTGGTGCCCGAGCAGCGGACCGGCCGCGGCGCCCACCGGGCGACCCCGCTCCGGAAATTGCGGCCCCGCTCCCGCTGGTCCAAGGGCATCGCAGCGGGCGGCCTCACCGTGGGTGTGGCCGCGGGAGCCTTCAGCGGAGTGGCCGCTGCCAGTTCCGACGCCCTGCCCGGTGACCACCTCTACCCCGTGAAGCGGGGCATGGAGGACCTGAAGCTGGGGATGGCCGACGACGACGCGGACCGGGGCGAGCTCTACCTCGACCAGGCCTCGAACCGTCTCTCGGAAGCCCGCAGGCTGATGGAACGGGGGCGGCTCGGCGACCTGGACCACGAGTCCCTGGGCGCGATCCGCCGGGCCCTGGCGGGCGTGAAGCACGACGCGGAGGAGGGCCACCGGCTCCTCCAGGCGGCGTACGAACGGGACGGCTCGCTCGGCCCGATCCAGAAGCTGTCGTCGTTCTCCCGCTCCCACCGCGACGTGTGGGGCAAGCTCCGCGAGCGGCTCCCGGCACAGCTCACGGACGTGGGCGGTGAGGTGGAGTCGGTCTTCCAGGCCATAGACGAAGACGTGGCGCCGCTCCAGAGCCTGCTCCCCAAGCCGCCGGAGCAGACCCGCGGCACCGGCACGCCCGGCAGCACCTCCCCCAAGCCGGGCACCCCCAGCGGGGCGCACCCGTCGGCCCCGGCCGCAGGGACGCCCTCCGGCAGCCCCGCGCCGTCCCCCTCGGGCAGCACCCGGCCACCGGCCGGCGGCCTCCTGGGCGGTACGGGCGACCTGCTCAAGCCGCCCGCGGGAGAGTCGGCCCCACCCCCCTCGGGAACCCCTGAGCAAGCGCGGCCGGACATCACCCTCCCGCCCCTGCTCCCGGGCATCCTCCCGGGCCTGGGCCTGGGCGCGGAGGACGCGGAGTAGGACAGGGGCGGGGCTGCTCACGCAGCCCCGCCCCCGCTCCTCCGACGGCGGGTCAGAAGAACACGGACCGCCGCTGCACCAGCAGCTTGTACAGCGTGTGCTGGATCTGCTCCCGCACCTGATCCGTCAGGTTGAACATCAGCATCGGATCCTCCGCCGCCTCGGCCGCGTACCCCGCGGTGGAGATCGGCTCGCCGAACTGGATCGTCCACTTCGTCGGCAACGGCACCGCCCCCAACGGCCCCAGCCACGGAAACGTCGGCGTGATCGGGAAGTACGGGATCCCCAACAGCCGGGCCAGCGTCTTCGCGTTGCCGACCATCGGGTAGATCTCCTCCGCCCCCACGATCGAGCACGGCACGATCGGCGTCCCCGCCCGCAGCGCCGTCGACACGAACCCGCCCCGGCCGAAGCGCTGCAGCTTGTACCGGTCCCCGAACGGCTTCCCTATCCCCTTGAAGCCCTCCGGCATCACACCGACGAGCTCCCCGGCCTCCAGCAGCCGCTGCGCGTCCTCCGCGCACGCCAGGGTGTGCCCCGCCTTCCGGGCCAGCTCGTTGACCACCGGCAGCATGAACACCAGGTCCGCCGCCAGCAGCCGCAGGTGGCGCTGTGCCGGGTGGCGGTCGTGCACGGCGACCTGGAGCATCAGCCCGTCCAGCGGCAGCGTCCCGGAGTGGTTGGCCACGATCAGCGCGCCGCCCTCCGCCGGGATGTTCTCGATGCCCCTGACCTCGACGCGGAAGTACTTGTCGTAGAGCGGCCGCATGAGGGACATCAGGACCTGGTCCGTCAGTTCCTTGTCGTAGCCGAACTCGTCGACCTCGTAGTCCCCGGTGACCCGTCGCCGCAGGAACGCCAGCCCGCCCGCGATCCGCCGGTCCCAGCCGTCACCGGACCCCGCCGGAGCCGGCTCCGGCGCCGGCTCGGGGGCCGGAGCCGGCTCCAGCGGCTCGGGAGCGGACACCGCCCGCACCCGGCGGGGGATCCGCCGGCGCGGCCGGTCCTCGTCGAACGGAATGACCTTGGCGTCCGCCACTATCGCTTCGCTCCTTCACACGCGTCGGCATCGACATCCAGCCCGTCTGTCCCCAGCATGGCCGCCATCCGGTCCACGGCCCGCCCGACCCGCTCCGGCGGCAGCAGCCCGCTCCCGCGGCTGCGCGCGAAGTCCGAGAAGGTCTCCGCCGTCGTGTAGAGCGGCTCGAAGCCGAGGACGTCCCGCATCTGCGAGGTCTCCACGACCCGGCCGTGCGTGAGCAGCTTCATCTGCTCCGCCGAGAACTCCGTGACCCCGACCGCCCGCAGCGCGGAACCCACCCACGTCAACGCGGGCAGCAGCAGCGGCACCGTGGGCCGCCCCAGCCGCCGCGAGCACTGCGACAGCAGCAGCACGCCGTCACCCGCGATGTTGAAGGTCCCGCTGTTCAGCGTCCCGCGTCTGGGCTCCCGCGCCGCCAGCCCCAGCACTTCGAGGACGTCGTCCTCGTGCACGAACTGCAGCCGCGGGTCGTAGCCCAGCACGGTCGGCATCACCGGGATCGAGAAGTACTCGGCGAGCGCCGAGTCCGCGAAGGGCCCCAGGATGTTCGCGAACCGCAGGACGCACACCGCGACGTCGGGCCGCCTGCGCGCGAAGCCGCGTACGTACCCCTCGACCTCGGCGGCGTCCTTGGCGAAGCCGCCCGCCGGCAGCGATTTCGGTTCGGTGGTCTCGGTGAAGACGGCCGGGTCCCGGGAAGTGCCCCCGTACACGCTGGTACTGGACTTCACCACGAGCCGTCGCACCGTCGGCGACTTCTGGCAGGCCCCGAGGAGCTGCATCGTCCCGATGACGTTCGTTTCCTTGACGGCGCTGCGCGCACCGCCCGCGCCCGCGGCGCTCCCGGTGACCGCCAGGTGGACCACCGTGTCCACGGCGTGCTCGGCGAGCACGCGGGCGATCGCCGATTGTCTGATGTCCGTACGGACGAACTCCGCCGATCCGAGCCGGTGCGGCGGGGTCACCGCGTCCACCGCGATCACCCGCTCGACGTCCGGGTCACGCTGGATCCGGCGCACGAAGCGGCCGCCCAACTGCCGGGCTGCCCCTGTGACCAGTACGACCTTCCCCACGAGCTCAGCGCCTCCCTCGAAGAAGTCCCCCGGCTGCACCGCAGCCCCTCCACCAGGATGGTGGAGGGGCTGCGGAGAACACGTACAGCTGCCGTTTACTTCTTGTTACGGCGCTGGACGCGGGTGCGCTTGAGCAGCTTGCGGTGCTTCTTCTTAGCCATCCGCTTGCGCCGCTTCTTGATAACAGAGCCCACGACTACCCTCGCTCACTTCTCTTCATTCGGTGCGGGGCGTCGGGGCCCACACGACCTACGTCGGCCTAGCCTACCGTCCCGAGCTCTGAGCTTGTAATCCGAGGGCGTGCCGGGGTCAGTCTCAGGCCGACTCCACCCCCACATAGGACTCTCGGAGGTACTCGTGGACCGCGTTCTCGGGGACCCGGAAGGACCGGCCCACCCGGATTGCGGGCAGATGACCGTTGTGCACCAGCCGGTACACGGTCATCTTCGACACTCGCATCACCGAGGCAACCTCCGCCACGGTCAGGAACTGAACCTCACTGAGAGGCCTCTCGCCAGCAGCCATGACACACCTTGACCTTCCGCGCATGACGGGCACCGGCTTCCCCTCCGGTTACTCCTCGTCGTCGCACGCTCACTCCCCAGAGTAGGGGCGCGTGATACGAGTGGGGAAGAGGAGCTACGGCCACTCCTGCCGGGCCGTCAGGCTCGCCCTGTCGAGAACGTAGCGCGTAAGCGGTCGGTAGTAGTCCGCTCGCACCGCGTCATCAAGTGGAACGGCCACCGACACCCGCCCCTCGGCCTCCCCGACGAACAGTGCGGGATCATCCGTGTCCGCCAGCCCGATCGCCTCCACACCGAGCTGACCTGCGCCGCAGACCCATCCGTGGTCCCCCACGACCAGCTCCGGCAGCGGCCCGCCGGCCTCCGCGAGGGCCCCCAGCGCCACCCGAACCGGCAGCGGCGAATGGGTGTGCACGCCGGTCGCACTCCCCGGCAGCCGCGCGCCGGGCTCCCGCACCAGCGCGACCCCCCGTACGTATTCGATGCGGTACGTGCGTACGCCGAACCGGGTCGCCATGTCGACACTGACCCCCTGCGCAGGGGTGAGGACAACACATCCCGCCGCCGACATCGCCTCGGCCAAACCGGCGTAGAAGCCCAGGAGCCGGTGCGGATGACCGGTCCCGAACAGCACCGGCGACCGCGCCCGCGCCGCCTCCCGCAGCCGCCCCGCGAAGGCTTCCAGCGCGGCCACCGTCCGCTCGGGGTCGATCACGTCCGGCCCGCTGACGTGCGCGGGGTCCGCCGAGACACCGCACTTGTCCGCCATCAGCCTCAGCAGGTCACCCTCGCCCCAGCCCCCCTCCGGCTCCAGCCCCAGCAGCACCCGCGGATCACGCGCCGCGAACAGCCGGTAGCTGCGCAGGCTCTCCTCCCGGGAGGTGGCGACGGGCCCGGCCAACCGGGCGGCCAGCAGATGCGCACGCAGCGCGCCGGTGCTCAACACCCTCCGATGCTGCCCCCAACACATCTGGCAGGTCATCAATTCCGACGAACAGCCCCACAGTTGGCGTAACGATGCAGCAAGGTCAGCAAAGGGGGGTCAGGTCAGCATGCCGCGCAGCGGGAAGACCGCCCGACGCGTCGCGAGAACGGCCTGATCCGTACGGTCCGCCGGGTCGTAGCCCGCGTCCCAGTCCCGCCACGACGGCGTCCGCCCGTCCGTCATCCGGGCCGGCGCCAACTGCCGCGTCCGCGCGTACACCTCGTCCCGCCATGCCGCGGGCACCGCCACCGCCGGGTCCACCGGCCGGTGCGCGGCGATCCCCACCAGGTGCGTCCACGACCTCGGCACGACGTCCACCACCGCGTACCCGCCGCCGCCCAGCGCCAGCCACCTGCCGTCCGCGTACGCGTGCGCGAACCGGTGACAGGCCTCCTGGACGGCCCGCTGGGCGTCCAGGGACACCGCCAGGTGCGCGAGGGGGTCCTCGAAGTGGGTATCGGCCCCGTGCTGGGTCACCAGCACCTGCGGCCGGAAGTCCGCCAGCAGCTCCGGCACGACGGCGTGGAAAGCCCGCAGCCACCCCTCGTCCCCCGTCCCGGCGGGCAGCGCGATGTTCACCGCCGACCCCTCGGCCGCCGGCCCCCCGGTCTCCTGCGGCCAGCCGGTCTGCGGGAACAGCGTCCGCGGATGCTCGTGCATCGAGATCGTCAGCACCCGCGGGTCGTCCCAGAAGGCCGCCTGCACACCGTCCCCGTGATGGACGTCCACATCCACGTACGCGACCCGCTCCGCCCCCAGCTCCAGCAGCCGCGCGATCGCCAGCGACGCGTCGTTGTACACGCAGAAGCCGGCCGCCCCGCCGGGCATGGCGTGGTGCAGCCCGCCCGCGAAGTTCACCGCGTGCTCCGCCTCCCCGTGCCACAGCGCCTCCGCGCCCGCCACGGACTGCCCGGCGATCAGCGCCGACGCCTCGTGCATGCCGGGGAAGGCAGGATCGTCGACGGTCCCCAGCCCGTAGGACCCGTCGGCGAGCCCCGGGTCCCCGGACACCTCGCGCACCGCCGCCACGTAGTCCTCCCGGTGGACCAGCCGCAGCGTCGAGTCACCGGCCGCGGGGGCCGCCCGTACCTCCATCGCCCGGTCCAGCCCGAAGGCGCGCACCAGGCCCATGGTCAGCGCCAGGCGCACCGGGTCCATCGGATGGCTCGGTCCGAAGTCATACCTCGTTACCGCCTCGTCCCACATCAACAACCCGGTCACCGGCTCGCCGCTCATGCCCGACACCGTATCGGGCCTTGTCGGAGCCGAACGAGCGGGCTTGGAGCAAGGTCACCAGCACCAGCGCCATCGGCACCAGCATCGCGCCCCGGTAGCTCCAGGCGTCGCCGACCGCCCCGACGAGCGGCGACCCGATCAGGAAGCCGACGTAGTTGAAGATGTTGAGCCGCGCGACGGCCGTGTCGGACGCCCCCGGGAACAACCGTCCCGCCGCGGCGAAGGTCTGCGGCACGATCACGCACAGCCCGATCCCCAGCAGGGTGAAGCCGAGCATCCCCACCCACGCGCCCGGCGCGGCCGCGACGACGGCGAAACCGGCCGCGGCGACCAGCGTCCCGGCCCGCACCACGGCCGCGGCGCCGAAGCGGCGCACGCCCAGGTCCCCGACGGCCCGCCCGATGAGGGTGGTCACCATGTAGACGTTGTAGGGGACGGTCGCCGTCTGCTCCGAGCTCCCGAGCACGTCCTGGAGGTACTTGGCACTCCAGTTCGCCACCGTCGAGTCCCCGATGTACGCGCACGCCATCACCAGGCAGAGCGGCAGCAGCAGCTTGAACCCGCCGTCGCCGAGCCCCTTCTCCTGTACTTCGCCGGGGCCCGTACCGTCCACGTAGCGCCGGCTCAGCACCACCACCAGCGGCACCAGCACGACCACGGCCGGCAGATAGCCGGTGAACAGGCTCAGGTGCCAGTGCGCCCCCGCCCACGCCGCCGACGCGCCCAGGATCCCGCCGAGGCTGTACGCGGCGTGGAAGCCGAGCATGATGCTCCGCCCGTACGCCCGCTGGAGGCTGACGCCGAGCATGTTCATCGAGGCGTCCAGTGCGCCCACCGACAGCCCGAACGCCCCCAGGGCCACCGCCACGTGCCACATCTGGCCGCCGGTCCCGACGCCCAGCAGGGACAGCAGCACGAGCGGCTGCGCCCACCGCAGTACGACACTGGGCGGCACCCGCCTCACCAGGTGCTCGGTCGCCACGCTCGACACCCCGGCGAGGATCGGCACGGCCGCGAGGAAGGCGGGCAGCAGCCCGTCGGATATCCCGTACCGGTCCTGGATGGCCGGGATCCGGGTCACGAGCAGCGCGAAGGCCACGCCCTGCGCGAAGAAACTGAACCCCAGGGCGCCGCGGCCGCGCCGCAGCCGCACATCATCCGTCATGGCGGGTCAGCGTAGGCCCCGGGGCTACCCGTGGGTAGAGCGATCACACAGGCAGTTGCAGGAGCAGCGGGACCTGCATCATGTCCCCGAAGTAGCCGGTGGCCCCGGGCAGCTGCTCGGCGGGCAGCATCGCGGTGTACGCGTACACGTCCATGCCGGCGGCGACGGCGGCCTGGATCCCGCGGGGGCTGTCCTCGATGACGACGCACCGCGCCGGCTCGACGCCCATCTGCCGGGCCGCGTGCAGGAACAGATCGGGGGCCGGCTTGCCCTGGCCGACGTCGTCGGAGCTGAAGATCCACTCTTCTTCGAACCAGCCGTCGATGCCCGCCGCCAGGTGCCCGGCCCTGATCCGCTCGTGGCTCCCGGACGAGGCGAGGCAGTACGCGACCCCGCTCGCGGTCAGCGCCCCGAGCACGTCCTCGATGCCGGCGACCGGCTTCAGCTCCCGCTCGAACGCGGCGATGGTCCGCGCAACCAGCGTTTGGTCGAAGTCCCCGGGCAGCCGCTCCCCGGTCCGCTCCAGGACGACGTCGTGCACCCGGTGCACGGCCGACCCCATGTAGTCGCGGAGCGAGTCCTCGTACGTGGTCGTGTGCCCCAGCTCGGTCAGGTACCCGGCGAGGACGCTGTTGGCGAGCGGCTCACTGTCCACCAGCACGCCGTCGTTGTCGAAGATGACGAGGTCATAGCCCATACCCCAACCCTACGATCCGTCAGCGCGGGTGGACGGCAGCCCAGTGCTGGTAATCGGCTGAACATGCAGGGCGTCGTGCGGGCCTCCCGCCGTGACCGGCAGCTGCGCAGCCGCCGTCGCCACGCCCGTGTCCGCCCCCGTGAGCTCAAGATCCGGGCCCCTGGCCGACGATCCCTCCGGGGCCGCAGCGGAGAGGAGCACGGTGCGCAGCCTCGGCACGATCGATCTGGCCATGCAGCCCAGCTATCGGTACATCAACTGACCGATAGGCGCTGCCGGCGGTGGGGGCGGCGAGCGGGACCGTACTTGGCGAACACACCGGCCTTGGCCGAGGAGATCCTCAAACACGCCAACGGCACCTACACCACCCCGCAGAACCTGCTGGGTGAGTCCGTCGAGGGCCGGGGGACATCTCCGGAAATGACGCAGTGGATGCACGCGCGCAGCATCCCACCGGAGAACGGATGGCGGCGACGGTCGCCCGGCCCGCCGAGAACTGGCGGACGCGGTCCGGGCTGGAGATGGTGCCCGCCCTGGAGGACCTTGCCGCGCAGCTCATCGCGGAGTTCTGCCTGGGCCCGAAGACCGGCGAGGTCCCCGCTCTGGTCGCTCACCTCCAGGACGCGCTCCAGCCTCCCGCCCTTGATCTTCCCTCCAACTGGCCGTCGCGCCGCAGCCAACAGCTGCACCGCACTCATCACTCATCTCGCCCTGACGGCGGAGGTGTCCCGACTGGTCGAGCTCCGCCGGAGTCGCATGGCTGTTGCTCGTCGGAGTGGTCGATCAGCCCACGGAACTCGCCGGCTACCCCATGCGCCCGGGCCACCGGGTCGCGGTCAGCCCGTTCTTCATCCATCGGGATCCCGAACTCTACGACCGCCCGATGGAATTCCTCCCCGACCGCTGGCTACACCGTTCGTCGACGGCCTCGCCAGCCAAGTACGCGAACATGCCCTTCGGCGGCGGACCCCGGATCTGCCTCGGCGCGCACCTCGCCATGGTCAGCAGCCGCGCGGACTGACGAGGGATACACGACCACGGAGGCCCTGAACGCAGAAAAGCCCCGCACCGAACCCCGAAGGGTTTGGTGCGGGGCTTCCCGCAATGATTGTTCGGCGGCGTCCTACTCTCCCACAGGGTCCCCCCTGCAGTACCATCGGCGCTGAAAGGCTTAGCTTC
>NZ_JBIAJH010000059.1:0-30765 GCF_042871845.1 Streptomyces sp. NPDC005533
AGATGTCGCAATCCACACCGAACCCGGAGGCCCTCACCCATTTCAAGAACCCAGCACGCGTGTCACCAACGTCCCGGGACAACACACCTAGGCCGAGAGCGACGCCCTAGCCGTTGAGTTCCGCCAGGACGCGCAGGGTGTGCGGGTCCGGGGCCGTCACGAGGAGGTCGGTGACCGGGCCCTTGCGCCACAGGTCCAGGCGCTCGGCGATCCGCTCGCGGGGGCCGACCAGGGAGATCTCGTCGGCGAACGCGTCCGGGACGGCCAGGACCGCCTCCTCCCTGCGGCCGGCGAGGAACAGCTCCTGGATGCGGCGGGCCTCCTCCTCGTAGCCCATGCGGGCCATCAGGTCGGCGTGGAAGTTGCGGGCCGCGTGGCCCATGCCGCCGATGTAGAAGCCGAGCATCGCCTTGACCGGAAGCAGCCCCTCGGCGACGTCGTCGCAGACCTTCGCGCGGGCCATCGGCGCGATCATGAAGCCCTCGGGGAGGTCCGTCAGCACGGCCTGATAGACGTCGGTGCGGGTCGGCGACCAGTACAGGGGCAGCCAGCCGTCCGCGATCCGCGTGGTCTGGGCGATGTTCTTCGGTCCCTCCGCGCCCAGCAGGAGCGGCAGGTCGGCGCGGAGCGGATGGGTGATGGGCTTCAGGGGCTTGCCGACGCCGGTGCCGTCCCCGCCGCGGTACGGGTGGCTGTGGAAGCGGCCGTCCAGTGCGACCGGGCCCTCGCGGCGCAGCACCTGGCGGATCACGTCGACGTACTCGCGGGTGGCCGTGAGCGGGCTCGCGGGGAAGGGGCGGCCGTACCAGCCCTCGACCACCTGCGGGCCGGACAGGCCGAGGCCCAGCATCATCCGGCCGCCGGAGAGGTGGTCCAGGGTCAGGGCGTGCATGGCGGTGGCGGTCGGGGTGCGGGCGGCCATCTGCGCGATGGCCGTGCCGAGGCGGATCCGCGAGGTGTGCGCGGCGATCCAGGTCAGCGGGGTGAAGGCGTCCGAGCCCCACGCCTCGGCGGTCCACACCGAGTCGTAGCCGAGGCGCTCGGCCTCGGTGGCGAGGTCGAGGTGGGCGGGCTGGGGGCCGCGGCCCCAGTAGCCGAGTGCGAGTCCGAGGCGCATGAACGTCCCTCCGCGGTGCCGACAGCCATACCTGACGATGCGTCAGGCGCCTGGTGACTGTAAGGCAACGGCCCCCCGCCCGGAAGGGCGGGGGGCCGTCGTGTGCGCGCGAGCGGGGCTCAGCCGCGCTGGATGCCCGAGGTGTCGTTCAGGATGCCGCGGCGGCCGTCCTGGGTCTGCGCGACCAGGGTGGCCGGGCCGCGCTGCTCGACGGCCAGGTACCAGGTGCCCGGGGCGAGTTCGGCGATCGGGGTGGGGGTGCCGTCCTCGGCGAAGAGGGGGCGCGCCACCGGGACCGCGAACCAGAACGGCGTGAAGTCGGCCGCCGGGGCGGGCGCCGGAGCCGGCTGGTGGGCGTCCTGCGGCGCCGGCGGCGGGGTGCCGCCGTACGGCGGGACCGGCTGCGGGGTGGAGCCGTAGGGCTGCTGACCGCCCGGGTAGCCGTACCCGGCGCCCGGCTGGGGCTGGCCCCCGTACGGCGGCACCGCGGCCGGCTTCGGCTCCGGCACCAGCTGGCCCGCGAGGGCCGGGATCTTCGCACCGGCCACGGCCACGCCGGCCAGCGCCATGGTGGCGAGGAAGGCGATGACGGAGCCGGCGCCCAGGTCGAGCTGGCTCGGGCAGGTGATCAGCGCCCACAGCGCGGACCAGGCGGCCGAGACGGCGAGCGCGGTGCCCCACGCCGTCAGCGGCAGGCCCAGCACCTTGCGGGACTCCGGCTGGAAACGGGCCGCGATCAGCAGGCCGGCGGCGATGAAGCCGAGCAGGAAGACGCTGGGAAGCGCCAGACGGTAGGCGTCGGTGTCCCACGCGCTCGGGAGGTCACCACCCGTCGCGGAGTAGAAATCGAGGAACGAGGCGATGAACAGCAGCGCCGCTGCTCCGATCACCACGCCGTCGCCTCGAGTGAGGGAGCGGATGTTCACGTCTTAGGTGTCCTTCTCGGTCTCGGTCGTCACGTGGTGCCGCGGTCGCAGGTCGTGCCTGCAGCAGGTCGGGCGGCACCATGGTACGGACGTTCCCCGCGGCCGAGAGGATCGGGGCGGCGAGCAGCCCCGGCGGGGCTGCCGAGGGGGCCTACCCGCCGAGGAAGCCGACGATGCCGTCCGCGATGCCCTGCGCCGCCTTCTGTCGCCACTCCGGACTCGTCAGCTGCGCCGCGTCCTTGGCATCACGCATGTTGCCGCATTCGATGAACACCTTGGGCCGAGTTGACAGGTTCAGTCCGCCGAGGTCGTCCCGGACGACCAAACCGGTACCGCCGCCCAGGTAGTTGGCGGGCGCCGAGCCGGTGGTGCGGGCGAAGTTCCCCGCGATGCGTTCGCCCAGCTCGCGCGAAGGTTCGACGATCTTCGCGGTGTCCGCGGCGCCGGCCTTGACCTTGGCCGGGAGGATGACGTGGAAGCCGCGGTTTCCGGCCGAGACCCCGTCGGCGTGGACGGAGACGACGGCGTCGGCGTTCGCCACGTTGCCGATGCGGGCCCGCTCGGTGATGCAGGGGCCCCAGGCGCGGTCGCCGGTCTCGTGGGTGAGGACCACCTTCGCGCCCTGGGCCTCCAGGGCCGCACGCAGCCGCTTCGAGACGTCCATCGTGAACTCGGCCTCCATGTAGCCGGAGTTCGTGGTGGTGCCGGTGGTGTCGCACTCCTTGCGGTTGGTGCCGATGTCGACCTGCTGGTCGATCTCGTCGGTGTGCTTGAAGTTGCCCGTGTTGTGGCCGGGGTCGACGACCACCGTCTTCCCCGCGAGCGGGCCCTTGGCGGGTACGGGGGCCGCCGCGGGCGTACTCGCGCCCGCGGTCGGGCTGCCGCTCGGGGGCGACCCCGGCTTCGCGTCCCGCTGCCCCGGAGACAGGGACGCGTGCGAGGCGGGCAGCTGCCGGGACTGCTGCCCGTCGGACCCGGATCCGGCGAGCACCTGGGTCAGCACCCAGCCCGCCAGAGCGGCCGGGGCGAGCGCGGCGACCCCGACGACGAGCGTGGAGCGGCGGGTGAACCAGGGCCGGTCCGGACTGACCGAGGAACCGGACTCGGGGGGCGGGGCACTGTCGTCTTTGCGCACGCGGCGATGCTAGACCGCTGCGCTGTCGCCCGGCCGGACCCTGGGCCATCCGGGGGCGTGGTGCGATTGTCTGCCCGCCGTTCGTCGGCTCAGATGCCCGGTCCCGTGCGGCGCAGCACGCGCAGCGAGTCGGTGACGGAGACCTCCTCGAAGGCGCCGGAGGCCAGGGCGCGCAGGTAGATCCGGTACGGGGCCTGCCCGCCGTCGGCCGGGTCCGGGAACACGTCGTGGATGACCAGCGTGCCGCCCTCCGCGACGTGCGGGGCCCAGCCCTCGTAGTCGCCGGCGGCGTGCTCGTCGGTGTGGCCGCCGTCGATGAAGACGAAGCCGAGCTTGCCGCCCCAGGCCGCCGCGACCTGCGGGGACCGGCCCACGATCGCGATCACGTGGTCTTCGAGACCGGCCTGGTGCAGGGTCCGGCGGAAGGTCGGCAGTGTGTCCATCAGGCCGACCTCCGGGTCCACGACGCTCGGGTCGTGGTACTCCCAGCCCGGCTGCTGCTCCTCGCTGCCCCGGTGGTGGTCGACGGTGATCGCCGCCACCCCGGCCTCGCGGGCGGCGTCGGCCAGCAGGATCGTGGACCGCCCGCAGTACGTCCCGACCTCCAGCAGCGGCAGCCCCAGCCCGGCCGCGGCGGCGGCCGCCTCGTACAGCGCGAGCCCCTCCCGTACGGGCATGAACCCCTTGGCGGCCTCGAAGGCGGCGAGGGTCTCCGGCTTGGGGTGGGCGGCCATGGGTTCCTCCTGAGCTGCGACTGGTCGGCCCATGCTGCCCTACCGCCGGGTAGGGGTCCATGCCGGGGCCGGGGCGGCGCAGCGGGGCCCGGGCCGATTGCGTGATTCGGGTCACCTGTCCGCAGCCGGACGATTACGCTCGGCTACGGAACCACAACTGGCTTGGGGGTGACCGTCCATGGTCGGCGTGCGCGATCTCGATCCGAGTGCCTCACCGCTGGACTACTACGGCTACGAACTGCGTCGGCTGAGAGAGGCCGCCGGGCTGAAGCAGGCGCAACTGGGCGACGTCATCTACTGCACGGGCTCGCTGATCGGCCAGGTCGAGACCACCAAGCGGGTGCCGACGCGGGACTTCTCGGAGCGGGTGGACGCGGCGCTGGGCACGGACGGGCACTTCTCCCGCCTGGTGGGACTGGTCCTGCGGAGCGTGCTGCCGACGTGGTTCCAGGCGTACGCGGAGATGGAGGCTCGGGCGGCGTACATCTCGTCGTTCCAGGCGCAGCTGGTGGATGGTCTGTTGCAGACCGAGGCGTACGCGAGGGCTGTACTGGGGGCGTGGAGCGAGGAGAACCTCGACACGAAAGTGGCAGCACGAATGGAGCGGCAGCGGATCCTGGACCGCGAGAACCCGCCACTGAGTTGGGCGGTACTGAGCGAGGCGGTGCTGCACCAGGAGGTTGGTGGTCGGGAGGTTATGCGGGAGCAACTCGTCCACTTGCTGGCCATGCAGAGGCGGCAGTGGGTGAAGGTGCAGATCCTGCCGTTCGGGTCGGGAGCCCATGCGGGGCAGATGGGGTCGTTTACCCTCCTGCGGCTCGAAGACGAGCATGACCTCGTCTACACCGAAGACTTCGTTCAGGGCCATATGACGGCCAATCCGCAGGCTCTCAAGGAAGGTTCGCTCCGATACGATCATTTGCAGGCCGCCGCGCTGCCCCTGGGGGAGTCGGCGGCCCTGATCGCCCGCGTATTGGAGGAGCGCTATGGAGACCATCCAGAACCTGACGGGCGCGCGGTGGCGTAAGTCCTCGTACAGCGGTGACACCGGCGGTCAGTGCGTCGAGTGCGCTCCCCTCGGCGCCGCCGCCTGGCGCAAGGCCTCGTACAGCGGCGACACCGGCGGCGACTGCGTCGAGGTCGCCGCTCAGACGTGTCTCGTCGCCGTGCGGGATTCCAAGAACCCCGACGGGCCCTTCTTCACCGTCCACCCTGCGGCCTTCTCGGCGTTCGTCAAGGCCGTCTCTGTATGATCCGCTCCCTACTTGGGGGCAGGGAGCAGAGGTTATGGAGCACCTAGGGCCGGGCGGCCCGACGCACGTGGGGCCGTTCGAGGTCGTCGGTGTGCTCGGGCAGGGTGGGATGGGCCGGGTACTGCTGGGCGCCGGGCCGGACGGGCGGCTCGTCGCCGTCAAGCAGGTGCTCGCGCACTTCGCGGACGACGAGGGCTTCCGGGCCCGGTTCCGGCGTGAGGTCACCGCTTCGCGCAAGGTGTCCGGGGCCTACACGGCCGCGGTGATCGACGCCGATCCGGACGCGCCGACGCCCTGGCTGGCCTCGGTGTTCGTGGCCGGGCCCTCGCTGGGGGCCGTGGTCAAGGCGGTCGGGGTGCTGCCGGAGGACGTCGTACGCCGCCTCGCGGCCGGTCTGACCTCGGCCCTGGCGGAGATCCACCGGGCCGGGCTCGTCCACCGGGACCTCAAGCCCGACAACGTGCTCCTCGCGGAGGACGGCGTCCGCGTCATCGACCTCGGCATCGCACGGATCACCGAGGGCGAGGCCGAGGCCGAGGGCGACACCGGGCTGACGCGTACGGGATGGGTCGTCGGTTCGCCCGCGTACATGTCGCCCGAGCAGGCCGAGGGCAAGCCGCTCACGCCCGCCAGTGACGTGTTCTCGCTCGGTTCCGTGCTGGCCCTGGCGGTGACCGGCCGCAGTCCCTTCGCCGGCACCTCCACCCTCCAGACGTTGTACGACGTCGTGCACGGCGAGCCGGGTCCCGGCGGGCCTGCGCGGCCTCGTCGCGCGCTGCCTGGCCAAGGACCCGGCGGCCAGGCCGTCCCCGGCGGAGCTGCGCGAGCTGATCGGGCCGGTGACCCCGGCGGGGCGGCAGTGGCCCTCCGCCGTGTACGAGATGCTCACCGCGCAGCGGGCCCGGATCGACGGGCTGCTCGGCGGCGGCCCGGCCCCCGAACCGGTGCCTTCGCCGCCCGCGCCGGAACACACGCCCACACCCACGCCCGTGCCCACACCCACGCCCGCGCCCGTGCCTGTCCCCGTACCGGAGGACGATCGGGACGTGGCGCTGACGCAGGACGCGCCGCCGCCCGTCCCGAAGGGCCGGCCGGTCCCGCCCCGCCCGACGGAACCGCCCACCGGGCCGAGCCCGGTGTCCCGGAGCCCGTGGCGCGGCCGGCGTCGGATCACGGCCCTGGTGGCGGCCGCCGTGCTGCTGGTGGCGGGTACCGGTGTGGTGGCCTACGTACGGGACCGGATGAACTCTCCCGTCGCCTACAAGGCCCTTCCCACCTGCCAGGACGTGCACGGGCAGCTGCCCCTGCAGCGTCCGGTGCCGTCCCTGGACACGCGCTCCGAGGAGGCCTGGGGCGTGCGGACGGGCTGCTCGTGGAACGGGCTCGGCCAGGTCACCGCGCCCCGTGCCCTCGTCCGTTGGGAACTCAGTCTCGGCGGCGACGCGGCGCACAACGCGGACGCCCAGCGGGCCCGCTTCCGGGTGGACACGGCCGACAAGACCGAGGCTCCGAACCTGACCTTCGGGACGGAGGCCTATTGGGGGAGCCCCAGCCTCGACTGGACGTGCACCCTCGTCGTGCGCGAGGGCAACCTCTCCGTCTGGGTGGGCCTGTACGCGAGCCCGTACAGGACGTCGGAGTGCCAGGACAAGGCGAAGGCGGTCGCCCGCGCCGCGCTGAAGGCCACCCCGCGCTGACGCGCGGGGCGGCTGCGGCTCAGG
The DNA here is from genome assembly GCF_042871845.1 of Streptomyces sp. NPDC005533. Lineage (NCBI taxonomy): Bacteria > Bacillati > Actinomycetota > Actinomycetes > Kitasatosporales > Streptomycetaceae > Streptomyces > Streptomyces sp. NPDC005533. Next base: position 6,887 of record NZ_JBIAJH010000059.1, read on the forward strand.
AGAACAGTTCGCCGAGCAGCTCGGGGCCGAGGGCGATGGGGGCGGGGCGGTAGGCGGGCGGCTGGATGCCCATCAGCTCGCGCACCAGGAAGTCCCAGGAGCGCTTGCGGACGTAGGCCAGGTGGTCGAGCAGCGTGTGCTCGGCGCCGGGCACGATGAGCAGCTCGAAGTCCTTGTCGGCGGCGACGAGCCGGTCGGCGAGCCGCAGGGTCTGGTCCGGGTGGACCTGGTCGTCCATCTCGCCGTGGACGAGCAGCAGCCTGCCCGCCAGCCGGTCCGCGAGGTCCACGTTGGAGGTGCGGGCCCAGGCCCCGGGGTCGTCCGCCCCGTCGTAGGTCTCCACGAAGCCCAGGTTGAAGGTGGGGGCGTCGTGCGAGCCGGACAGGGCGACCCCGGCCTTGTACACGTTGGGGAAGTCCAGCATCGCGCGGGCCGCGGCGAACCCGCCGCCGGAGTGGCCGAACACCCCCACCCGGTCCAGGTCCATCCACGGCCGGGTCGCGGCCAGCTGCCGCAGCGCCGCGGTGTGGTCGGCGAGGCAGCCGGCGTCGCCGAGACGGCCGTAGGAGGCGTCGTGGAAGGCCTTGCCGCGTCCCGGAGTGCCCCTCCCGTCCAGTGCCACCACCACGAAGCCCAGCGCGGCGAGGGGTTCCGCGTCGAGGCCCATGCCGCCGGGGTCGAAGCCCGGGGCGACCCGGTTGACCTGCGGGCCGGGGTAGACGTTGTCCACCACCGGGTACTGCCGGGCGGGGTCGAAGCCGCGCGGCCGGTACAGCACCCCGTAGATGTCCGTCTCGCCGTCGGCCGCCTTGACGCGGAAGCGTTCCGGCGCCGTCCAGCCGGTGGCGGTGAGCTTGGTGATGTCGGCGCGCTCCAGCTCGACCAGCACCCGGCCGTCCCAGTCGCGGACGGAGGTCACCGGCGGGGTGTCGACGGTGGACGCGGAGTCGATGAAGTACCGCCGGCCGTCGGCGGGCAGGGTGACGACGTGGTCCAGCCCGTCGTCCGTGACCTTGGCGAAGCCGGATCCGTCGAGGGCGGCCCGGCACACCGTGCGCCGGTACGGGTCCTCGTCGACCAGCCCGGAGGCGGTGAAGTACACCACCCGCTCGGCCTCGTCGACGCGCAGGATCTGCCGCACCGCCCACGGCCCGGAGGTGACCCGGCCGAGCAGGGCGCCGGTGCGCAGGTCGTACCGGTACAGGTGGCCCCAGCCGTCGCGCTGTGAGTACCAGAGCACCTCGTCGGCCAGGACGCGCACGATCGGCGGTTCGAAACCGTACTGGTTGGGCTCGACCCGGGTGTCCCCGCTCTCGCTGAGGACGGTGGTGACCTCGCCGGTGGCCGGGTCCAGCCGGTGCAGGGTGAGCGTGCGCAGGTCGCGGGGCCGGTCGAGGTAGTAGACGGCCGAGCCGTCCGGAGCCCACCACGCCCACTTGGCCGTGACCGGCGACAGCTGCGGCATGAGCAGCGGCTCGGCCTGGGCGGGGACCACCGTGCCCGCGGCGACGTCCAGTACGACCAGCTCGGCCAGCGGCATGTGCTCGTCACCGGCGTAGGCGTACCGCTGGGTGTGGACGACGGGCGCGCCGCCGTCGGCGGGACGGGCCTCCACGAGGTGGGTCCGGCGGACGGCGCGCTCGTCCGTACGGTGCGTCAGGACCCTCGTCGAGTCGGGGGACCAGGCCACCGCGGGCGGCAGGTGCGGCAGGCCGATCTTGCGCAGCAGGGTGGCGTTGGCTGTGCAGTCCGGGCCGGTGCCGTACGGGTGGTCGGCCTCGCCGTCGGTGGTGAGCGCCCACTCGCGGCCGTCGGTCAGGGAGCGAGCCCACAGGTCGTGCCCGCGCCCGGACACCGCGAACTTCCCGTCGGGGGACGGCACTTCCAGCGGGCTGCCGGGCGGCGTGAACACGGCCCGCTCGCAAACGTAGCCGTCCAGGTCGCAGCGCCAGTACTCGCCGAGCGCGAAGAACTCCACGGCGTTCCCGACCGGTTCTATCCCCATGAAGGGCAGGGCCTCGGGGTCGACCTGCTGCCCGGAGGCGACGGCCAGCGCGTCGGCGAGCCGGGCGTGGTCGAAGGCGGGCTCGCGGGTGCCCGCCTCCGGGTCGACCAGGACGAACCGCTTGCCGACGCCGTTGTCCACCGCGTAGTGGAAGCGGGCGCCTCCGTCGATCCACTGCGGCCTGACCTTGTCGCCGACGACGAGCTCGCCGGGGCGGGCGGGGCGGCGGAGGAGCTGTTCGGCGGCCTGGTAGTCCTGCGTGGTGCTCACTGTCTTGTGCCCTTCGTCGACGACGATGTTGATCTTGAACGTTACGGGTCAGATGCTGCGGGCGGTGATGTCGCCGTAGGCGGTGGTGGCGTGGATGGTGAGGCCGGCGTGGGCGCCTTCGGTGTTGTGGAGCGCGTTGTGGATGCGGCCGTGGCCGGTGCCGGCGTCGAGGGTGGCGGAGGTTCCGCGGGCGGCGCCGATGGTGAGGTCGCCGGCCTGGGTGCGCAGTTCGACGGCGCCGTGGACGGCCTCGGCGATGTGGATGTCGCCCTTCTGGGTGGTGATCCGGGCGGGGCCGCCGAGGCGGCCGACGGTGATGTCGCCGGCCATGAGGGTGAGGTGGGCGGTGGCGGTCTCGTCGAGCTTGACCGTGCCCTGGGCGCCTTCGAAGGTGATGTCGCCGAGGCGTCCGACGCCGCGGAGGTCGGCGGCGGCCGCCTTCGCCTCGACGCGGGAGCCGGCCGGCAGCTGGACGGTGACCTCGACGGATCCGCTGGCGCCGAGGAGCTGGTTCTTGGCGTCCGGGGTCGTGATGCGCAGGACTCCGTCGGCGTACTCGACGGTGGTCCGTTCCGCGGCCTTCACGTCACGGCTCTTGGTGGCGTTGGCGGGCAGGACCTCGACGGTGGTGTCGGAGCGGTCGGCGGCGATGAACCGGATGAGGCCGGCGGGGATGTCCAGGTGGGCGGAGACGGGGGTGGCGGTGGCGAACTTCTGCATGGTTCTGCTCTTTCTCCAGTGGCGGGCACTCGGTCGGCCCGCCGTTTCTGATGAACGAAAAGCTACGTTGCATTCACAGATCAGGCAACAGACTCGTTGCGCACGGATCTCATCACTGCAGTTCAGAGCAGGTATTTCATTGCAATGGCTTTGATTTCAACGCAACAGGCGCGCTTCATCGCGTTGCAATGAATTGGAGTGAACGCCACGCCGGGAGGTGCAGTCTGGTATCTGACCTTCCGTCAGATTGGAACGTGTTCTAGTCTGCCGCGCATGGGCATCGGAATCACGCAAGAGCAGCGCGAGCTGGCCGAGGCGGTCCGCGGATGGGTCGCGCGGGCCGTGCCTCCCGAAGAGGTGCGCAAGCTGCTCGACACCCCGCCGCAGACCGGCGCGCGCCCCGCCTACTGGGACGCGATGACCGCGCAGGGCCTGCTGGAACCGCACCTGGACGGCGGGACCCTGCTCGACCTGGCCGTCGTCGTCGAGGAGGCGGCCCGGGCCGCGCTGCCCGGGGCGTACCTGCCGAGCGCGCTGGCCTCCGTCCTGCTGGCGCGGGCCGGCGCCGAGCCCCTCGCCGGACGGGTCGGGGCGGTCGCGCTGGGGCCCGGGACCCTGACCGCCGTGGCCGTCGAGGGCGGCGGGTACCTGCTGGACGGCCTCGCACCGCCCGTGCTCGGCGCCGGCGAGGCCGACCTCGTGCTGCTCGCGGCCGAAGCCGCGCACGGCACCCGCTGGTTCGCCGTCGACGCCGCCGCGCTGGACATCCGTACGCACGAGAGCGCCGACCCGACCCGCCCCACCGCCGAGGTCCGGGCGCGCGGGGTGGCCACCGCCCCCGACCGGCTGTTGGAGGTGGACGCGGCCCTGGTCCGCGACCTGGCCTGCACTCTCTTCGCCGCCGACGCCTGCGGCACCGCCGCCTGGACCCTGCACACCGCCGCCGAACACGCCAAGGTGCGCGAGCAGTTCGGCCGGCCCATCGGACGGTTCCAGGGCGTCAAGCACCTGTGCGCCGACATGCTGGTGCGGCTGGAACAGGCCCGGGCGCTGGCCTGGGACGCCGCGCAGGCCATGGACGAACCCGCCGACGTGCGCTCGCTCGTCGCCGCACTCGCCGCCGGGAGCGCCCTGGACGCCGCGTACTCCTGCGCCAAGGACTGCATCCAGATCCTCGGCGGGATCGGCTTCACCTGGGAGCACGACGCCCACATCCACCTCCGGCGGGCGCTCGTCGCCCGCCAGCTGCTGGGGGCCGGCGACGGACACCGCCTGCGGGCCGTACGGCTCGCCGCGGGCGGGGCGCGGCGCGAACTGCGCCTGCACCTCCCGGCGCAGGCCGAGGAGTACCGGGCGAAGGCCCGGACCGCCATCGAGGACGCGCGCGGGCTCGACCCGGCCGCCGCCCGGCGGATCCTCGCCCCCACCGGCTACGCGGCCCCCTACCTTCCGCCGCCCTACGGGCTCGGCGCCGGCCCCGTCGAGCAGCTCGTCGTCCAGCAGGAACTGGCCGCGGCCGGGGTGAAGGTCGCCGACCTCGGGATCGCCACCTGGGTCGTGCCCTCCCTGCTGGCCTACGGCACGCAGGCGCAGCGGGACGTCCACGTCCTGCCGACCCTGCGCGGGGACGTCACCTGGTGCCAGCTCTTCTCGGAGCCGGGAGCGGGCTCCGACCTGGCCTCCCTGCGGACGAAGGCCGAGCGGGCCGCGGACGGCACCTGGAAGGTCAACGGACAGAAGGTGTGGACGAGTTCCGCGCACAGCGCCGACTTCGGGATCCTGCTGGCCCGCACCGACCCGGCCGCACCCAAGCACAAGGGGCTCGGCTACTTCGTCGTCAACATGAAGAACACCCCCGGCATCGACATCCGGCCGCTGAAGGAGATCACCGGCGAGGCCCTCTTCAACGAGGTCTACTTCGACGACGTGGAACTCCCGGCGGACGCCCTGGTCGGCGCTCCCGACGACGGCTGGAAGGTCGCCCGCAACACCCTCGGCAACGAACGGGTCCACATGGCCGACCAGATGACCTTCGACACCGGCCTGGAAGCGCTCCTCGCACACGCCGCCGACCTCGACGGGACGTACCGGGCCCGGATCGGCGCCCTCGCCGCCGAGGCACACGCCCTGGCCTGCATCGGGCTGCGCACCACCCTCCAGCAGGTCTCCGGGCTGGAGCCGGGCGCCGGCGCGTCCGTACGCAAACTCGTCCAGACCCCGCACCAGCAGCGGACCGCCGAGCTCGCGCTCGAACTGCTGGGCCCGGCCGGCGCCGTACGGGAGGGCGCGGGGGAGCGGGCGGTGCACGGCATGCTCATGTCCCGCTGCCTGACCATCGCCGGGGGCACCACGCAGGTCCAGCTCAACGTCGTCGCCGAGCGGATCCTCGGCCTCCCCAGGGACTAAGGGACTAGGAGTCATCGGGCATGAAGTCGCGGAAGTCGTACATCGTGGGCGTCGGCATGACGAAGTTCGAGAAGCCGGAGTCGCGGGACTGGCAGTACTGGGACATGGCGAAGGAGGCCGGGACCGCCGCGCTCGCCGACGCGGGCGTGGACTACGGGCTGGTCGAACAGGTCCCGGTGGGCTACTGCTTCCAGGCCTCCACCGCCGGCCAGCGGGCCGCGTACGAGCTGGGACTGAGCGGCGTCCCCGTCTACAACGTCAACAACAACTGCGCCACGGGCTCGACGGCGCTGATGATGGCGCGGCAGTTCGTGGAGGGCGGCCTGAACGACTGCGTGCTGGCGCTCGGCTTCGAGAAGATGAAGCGCGGAGCGCTGGGCGGCGGGGCCGACGGCGGTGACTTCGCGACCTCGCCGGTGGCCCGCCACTACGGGATCATGGCGGCCGGCCACGGCTTCGAGATGTCCCCGCCGACCGCGCAGATCTTCGGGAACGCGGCACGGGAACACATGGAGCGGTACGGGACCACGGCCGCGCAGCTCGCGGCGGTCGGCGCGAAGAACCACCGGCACTCGGCGAACAACCCGAACGCGCAGTTCCAGGACGTGTACGCGGTGGAGGAGATCCTGGCGGCGAAGGAGATCCACGCGCCGCTGACGAAGCTCCAGTGCTCGCCGACCTCGGACGGGGCCGCGGCAGCGCTGGTGGTGTCGGAACGGTTCGTGGTGGCGCACGGGCTGCACGACAAGGCGGTCGAGATCGTCGCCCAGGCGATGACCACGGACACGGAGGAGTCCTTCGCGTCGGGCTCGTGCATCGACGTGGTCGGCAAGCCGATGACCGCGGCGGCGGCGCGGCGGGTGTACGAGGACTCGGGGCTCGGCATCGAGGACGTGGACGTGGTGGAACTGCACGACTGCTTCTCGATCAACGAGCTGCTGACGTACGAGGCGCTGGGCATGTGCGGGGACGGCGGCGCCGGGAAGCTGGTGGAGTCGGGTGCGACCACCTACGGGGGGCGGTGGGTGGTGAACCCCTCCGGGGGACTGATCTCCAAGGGGCATCCGCTCGGCGCGACGGGGCTGGCGCAGGCGGCGGAGCTGGTGTGGCAGCTGCGCGCCGAAGCGGGCCCGCGGCAGGTTCCCGGTGCGCGGGTCGGCCTCGCGCACAACATCGGCCTGGGCGGCGCGGCGGTGGTGACGTTGCTCCGGAGGTGACGGGCGGCGCCGCGCCGCGCCCGCCGCCGGGCTCCGCCTCGGGCCTCGCGCCTCGATCGCCGGCGGGGCTCGAAGATCGGGGCTCCGCCCCGGACCCCGCGCCTCAAACGTCGGCGGGGCTGAAGAAAGCGCCGGCGGGGCTCGAAGATCGGGGCTCCGCCCCGGACCCCGCGCCTCAAACGCCGGCGGGGCTGAAGAAAGCGCCGGCGGGGCTCGAAGATCGGGGCTCCGCCCCGGACCCCGCGCCTCAAACGCCGGCGGGGCTGAAGAGGCGGGGCTGAAAGGGGTCACAGGCGGAAGACGCCCCGCCAGGTCCACCCCGCCGCGAGGACCGCTGCCCGGAGGGGGGCCTTGACCGCCGCCGAGCTGAAGCCGGACTCCCGGACCATGCGGCGGCGGCCGTCCGGGCCCCTTTCGAACGTCCACTGCGTGGAGAACGAGTTGACCGGGCCGCGGACGTGCTTCAGGTCGCCGCCGTCGAACGACCGCTCGCCCGGCTCCAGACGTTCCCACCGCTCGTCGAGGGTGCGCACCTCGCGGGCCCGGGCGTCCAGGCGCAGCAGGGTGTGGCCCCGTACGGGATGCGGGCCGCCCCGCGGGAGCCGCCACACCGCCACCAGTTGGGCGCCCTCCTTCGCGGTGCCCTCGCGCAGGAAGAACGGCGCGTCCGGGCCGTCGAGCGCCAGCAGCGCGGCCCGGACCTCCGCGGCGGAGCGGGGCACCGTGCCGCGGGCGGGGCGCCGGGTGCCGGTCAACTTGTCGAAGAGGCCCATCGGGCCAGCCTACGAAGTCCCGGCGCCCGGCGGCACGGCGCACCTCCCCGCCCGCCGGGCAGCCCCCTACCGGGCCGGCTTCAGTTCGCACCGGCCGTCCGTGCACTCCCGGCGGAGCCGGCCCCGGGAGACGGTCTCGGCCAGGCCGATCGCCCAGCACATCGGGCAGCCGCGCAGGGCGACCAGGCCGACCGGGGCGAGGAGCAGGGCGGCCGGGCCGAGGACCGGGAGGAGCGCGAAGGCTCCGATCAGCGCGCCGAAGCCCACCCCGCCGCGCGCCAGGTGCCGCGGCACGGACGCGCTCGCGAAACCGGAGCCGGAGCCGGAGCCGGAGCCGGACAGGGACGAAGGGGCGTCAGTGGAGGGCACGGGTGTCTCCCAGGGAGTGCTGAACGGCCGCGCGGGCCCGGTGGAGCCGCGACTTCATCGCGGCCGTGCTGAGACCGAGGGACTCCGCGGCCATCCGCCCGCTGTAGCCCTGGACGTCCCGCATGATCAGTACGCGCCGCTGGTCCGCCGGCAGCGCGGCGATGGCCTCCGCCACCCGCCCCGCCTCCAGCCGCTGCAGCACCTCGTCCTCGGCCGACATCACGGCGCTCTCCGGCAGCGGCGCCCGCTCCCGAGGCACCAGCCGGGCCCGGCGCAGGCACTCGTTGCGGACGATGCGGAACATCCACGAGGCCAGGGCGCCGGAGGCGCGCAGCATGCCGATCCTCCGGTAGAGGATGATCAGCGCTTCCTGGGCCGCGTCCTCGGCGTCCTCGCGCGACGCGCACAGCGAGTGCGCGAAGCGCCGTACGTTCGGGTGCGATCCGGTGACCAGGGCGGTGAGCGAGTCGAGGTCACCGCCCTGCGCGGCGACGATCAGGGCCTCGCCGGGCCAGTCCGTGCGGTCAGCCACGGGTCCGGCCCCGTCCACGACGCAGGACGAGGACGCACGTGCAGAGCAGGACGACCGCGCCGGCGCCCACGAGAACAGTGATCACGACAACCTCCAGGTGATGTGCCGACCTTGGCATCGGCACGTACACACAAGAGGCGCGACCCCCGGAAAAGGATTCACCCCAGGGCCGGGTCGACCACCGTCTCGCCCATCGAGGCGCGGCGGATCGAGTCCGCCAGGTCCTCGATCGGGCCGTCGCGCAGGATCAGGCCCGCCGCCCCGGCGTCGAGCGCGGAGGCGGCCAGGCCGGGGTGGGCCGAACCGGTCAGGACGAGGATCCGGCACTCCGGATCCTCCGCCAGCAGGGCCGTCACGGCGGTGACCTCCTCGACCAGCGCCACCGCCGGGCGGGCCGTCAGGTCCCGCACGACCTCGATGTCCGGCACGAGGCCGAGCTGGAGCGCGAGGGCCGGGTTCTGCGGATCGAGCAGGACCCGCAGGGCGCGGGCCTGGCGGTGTTCCACGGGCATTTCGTCCACCGGGAAAGCATATCTGACGCGAAGTCAGGAGTCTTTCCGGCTGGTCTTCCCAACTGCGGGGGCGTGCGTTATACATTCCCTCACCGGCCGGTCCTAGAACGCGTTCTAGAACCGGCCCCCGTATACGACCTCGGTGCGGCCGACGGTGCGGACGGTCGCACCGAGGTCTTCCAGGGCAGCGACATTCCAACGACAGGGAGCCGCATCCTCATGCCGATCGATGCCGCCAGGGCCCTCGCCGCCGACCCCCGCCAGGGGAACATCGGCTGGGACCACAAGGACATCCAGCTCTACCACCTCGGCCTCGGCGCGGGCCTGCCGGCCACCGACCCGGACGAACTGCGCTACACCCTCGAATCCAAGCTCCACGTCCTCCCCAGCTTCGCGACCGTCGCCGGCGCCGGCATGGCCATGATGGGCGGCCTCGCCGCCCCCGGGATCGACGTCAACCTCGCCCACGTCCTGCACGGCGGCCAGTCCATCGAGCTGCACCGGCCCATCCCCGTCAAGGGTGACGCCACCTCCTCCGCCAAGGTCGCCGCCCTGTACGACAAGGGCAAGGCGGCCGTGATCGTGCTGCGCACCGAGGTCGCGGACGCCGACGGGCCGCTGTGGACCAGCGACGCGCAGATCTTCGTACGGGGAGAGGGCGGATTCGGCGGTGAGCGCGGACCCTCCGTCAAGGAGGAACTGCCGGGCCGGGCCCCCGACCGGGTCGAGGAGCGGCACATCCGCGAGGACCAGGCGCTCCTCTACCGCCTCTCCGGCGACTGGAACCCCCTGCACGCCGACCCCGAGTTCGCCAAACTGGCCGGCTTCGACCAGCCCATCCTGCACGGGCTGTGCTCGTACGGGATGACCCTCAAGGCCGTCGTCGACACGGCACTCGGCGGGGACGTCTCCCGGGTCCGCGCCTACCGCACGCGCTTCGCCGGGATCGTCTTCCCGGGCGAGACGCTCCGCATCCGGATGTGGCAGGAGCCCGGCCGCGTCCTGGTGTCGGTGACCGCCGTCGAACGGGACGACGCGCCGGTCCTCGCCGACACCGTCGTCGAACACTCGTAGCCGTACGCCCCTTAAGGAGCCGCACCGTGCGCGCAGCACTGCAGAGCGAGATCGGCCAGGACAAGCTCGAAGTCGTCGACGACATGGAAGCCGTGGGCTTCGGCCCCGGCAAGGTCAGGATCCGCGTCAAGGCCACCGGCCTGTGCCACTCCGACCTCTCCGCGATGAGCGGCGTCCTGCCCCAGCCCGCCCCCTTCATCCCCGGTCACGAGGGCTCCGGCGTGATCACGGACGTCGGCGACGGGGTCACCAGCCACAAGATCGGCGACCGCGTCCTCGTCTGCTGGCTGCCGCCGTGCGGGCACTGTCCCTCCTGCAAGCGCGGCCAGGGACACCTGTGCCTGGAGGCCTTCGGGAACGTCGCCACCCCCAACTTCAAGCGGGCGGCCAGCGACATCTTCGGCTTCGCCGGCACCGGCACCTTCTCCGAGGAGATGGTCGTACCGGCCGCCTGCGCCATCGCGATCCCCGACGACCTGCCCTTCGACATCGCGGCGCTGATCGGCTGCGGCGTCACCACCGGACTCGGCGCGGCCATCAACACCGCCAAGGTGGAGGCCGGCTCCTCGGTCGCCGTCGTCGGCTGCGGCGGCGTCGGCATATCCGTCATCCAGGGCGCCAAGGTCCAGGGCGCCGCCCAGATCATCGCCGTCGACCCGGTCCGCTCGCGGCGCGAGGCGGCGCTGCGCTTCGGCGCCACCGAGGCGGTCTCCCCCGAGGAGTTCGCCGACGCCAAGAACCGGATCACCGCCGGCGAGGGCTTCGACTACGTCTTCGAGGTCGTCGGCAAGTCCGCGACCGCGCAGAAGGCGTACGAGATGACGCGCCGCGGCGGCTCCGTGGTCATCGTCGGCGCGGGCGCCCTCGACGACGACTTCCAGATCAACATGTTCTCGCTGTTCTTCGACGAGAAGAAGATCCTGCCGTCGATGTACGGCGGCGGCGACGTGCTCCGCTCCTACGAGCGCACCATCGCGCTCTGGCGGGCCGGCCGCATCGACCTGGAGAACCTGATCACCCACCGGGTGAGCCTCGCCGAGATCAACGAGGCCCTCGACCAGATGCGCACCGGCGTCGCCCTGCGCACCTGCATCGAACTCTGACCCGTTCTGCCGAATCCGAGGGGAACCGTACGGATGTCACTGCCACTTGAGGGACTCTCCGCCATCGTCACGGGCGCGGGCCGCGGGCTCGGCCGGGCCGAGGCGATCGAACTGGCGCGGCTCGGCGCGAGCGTGGTCGTCAACGACTTCGGCCAGCCCGGCCGCGACGGCTCGGGGGAGGCCTCGGCCGCCCCGGCGGAGGAGGTGGCCGCGGAGATCCGCGCGGCGGGCGGCCGGGCAGTGGCGCACCTGGGCGACGTGGCCGACTTCGAGCAGGCGCGCGAGCTCGTCGAGCTGGCCGTGAGCAGCTTCGGAAAGCTCGACGTCCTGGTCAACAACGCGGGCATCCTGCGCGACCGGATGGTCTTCTCGATGTCGGAGGAGGAGTGGGACTCGGTGATCCGGGTCCACCTCAAGGGCCACTTCAACACCACGCATTTCGCCTCCGTGCACTGGCGCGAGCGGTCCAAGGCGGCGGGCGGCCCGGTCTACGGCCGGATCGTCAACACCTCCTCCGAGGCCTTCCTCGGCGGCTCGGCCGGCCAGCCCAACTACGCGGCGGCCAAGGGCGGCATCGTGGGCCTGACCACCTCGACCGCCCTGGCCCTCGCCAAGTACGGGGTGACGGCCAACGCCATCTGCCCGCGCGCCCGCACCCGGATGACCGAGGACGTCTTCGCGGGCTTCGCGGTCCCGGAGGAGGGCGAGCTGGACGCCCTCGCCCCGGAGCACGTCGCCCCGCTCGTCGGCTACCTGGCCTCGCCCGCGTCGGCCAGGGCCAACGGCCAGCTGTTCGTCGTACACGGCGGCATCGTCGTCGTCATGGAACGACCGAAGGTGGCCGCCAAGTTCGACACGGGCAAGGAGGCCTTCTCCTACGAGGAGCTCGACGAGGTCCTGACCCCGCACTACGCCTCCCGCCCGGCGAACGAGACCTTCGCCGCGACGGAGGTCCTGGGCCTCAAGCACGCCTGACCGGGAACGCCGCGGGCCACCGCCGCGAGATGCCCGCGCCGCCCCGCCCGCCCTACCGCCCCGACAGCGGAGCCTGCTGGAGGGGCACCGGGCGGGGCGGAGCCGGCGGCGGATCCAGCCGGACCGGCGGGGGAGGGGACGCGGGCAGGGTCAGGCCGAGGATCCCGCACGGCACGTCCGGCGTCGCGTACGGCAGGTGAAGGCGGCCCTGCGGGCTCCACAGCCCGGCACCGCCGAGCCAGCCGGCCGGGGCGGCCAGCCGGAACACGTGCCGGTCGGCGGGACGCCACAGGGCGATGTCCCCCTCGGGCAGCCGCAACGCCACCCCGCAGGTCTCCGGCATCAGGGCCTGGCCCGGCTGCACGGCGAAGGGGAGCGCCTCCCCGAGCCGCAGGCACTCCGGGAAGCGCACCGGACGCGAGCTGCCCAGCACCCCCCAGCCCAGGCGCGGTTCGCCCGGGGCGTCGGAGCGGATCAGCAGCAGCCCGCTGTCCGGGTCCGCCAGCAGCAGCCGGTCGTCACTGTCCTCGGCGATCTGCAGCAGCGGGGAGACCTCGCCGCGCCCCAGGTCCACGGTGACGGCCTTGGTCGTGCCCTCCAGCTCACGGTCCAGGGCCAGCAAGCGGCCCACCCGGTCCAGCCACACCCCGCCGGAGCACCGCCCCGGGATCCGGGCGACCGGCTGCGGCCCGAAGGAGCACCCGGCCACCTGCCACACCGTGGTCACCCCGTCCGCCGCGGCCAGCGCGAAGGCGGCGGAACCGTCCGGGGACGGCGGGAGCAGCCGCACCCGTACGCCCTCTTCCGCGTCCACCGCGCCCAGCTGGAGCTCCCCGGTGCGCGGCCCGGCCGCCGCGCCCGTCGGGTACAGCAGCGCGAAGGCGTGCCGCTCCGCGACCCGCCGGTGGATCAGCACCCGCCCGTCGGTCAGCGGCAGCACCTCGCTGTCGGCCTCCTCGGGCTGCGCGAGCGGCAGCGGAACCGCGTACGGCTCGGGCCCGGCCAGGGTCCAGCGCTCCACGAAGCGCGCCTCGCCCTGCCCGGCGAGCCGGGCGGCGTACGACCCGTCCGCCGAGATCGTGAACGGGGCCATGGTCGTCATCTCGATGGCACAGACAGACATCCGTGCGTCACCTCCGGAGGGGAAGCTAGTTTTCGGGCTTCCCGCCGAACAACACGACCCAGGCGGCTTCACACATACGGGTGTCCGGGTGGCGATTCGTTTGTGGTGGACGAGGCGATTGTGCTGTGCGATATAGGCGCGTTTCGGGTGGGCGCAGTCGGTATGCCTCACCGGCTCGACCGTCTGCGCCGTCCGCAGCGGCCTCCGGTGGAAGGAGGACCACCTCCTCAACGAGGCCGGGCCAAGGCGCAGAAGCGCGGTGACGACCTGCGCGGCTTCCCGGTCAAGCGGTCCGGGCAGGTCGTGGTGACGGGGACGGTAGCCTTGGCCCGTGCCCCGTCTCTCTGAAGTCATCGCCGCGCTGGACGCTCTCTGGCCCCCCTCGCGGGCCGAGCAGTGGGATGCCGTCGGCACCGTCTGCGGCGACCCCGATGCCGAGGTCTCCCGGGTGCTGTTCGCCGTGGACCCCGTACAGGAGATCGTCGACGAGGCGGTCAAGCTCGGCGCCGACCTCGTCGTCACCCACCACCCCCTCTACCTGCGCGGCACCACCACCGTCGAAGCCGGCACCTTCAAGGGCCGCGTCGTGCACACGCTGATCAAGAACGACATCGCGCTGCACGTCGCCCACACCAACGCCGACACCGCCGACCCGGGCGTCTCCGACGCCCTCGCCGGCGCGCTCGACCTGCGGATCACCGGCCCGCTGGTGCCCGACCCGACCGACCCCGAGGGCCGCCGCGGCCTCGGCCGGCTCTGCGAACTCGACCACCCCGAAACTCTGCGCGAGTTCGCGGCCCGCGCCGCCGCCTGGCTGCCGCAGACCGCGCAGGGCATCCGCTTCGCGGGCGACCCGGACGCCCTCATCCGTACCGTCGCCGTCAGCGGAGGCTCCGGCGACAGCCTCTTCGAGCAGGTCAGGGCCGCGGGCGTGGACGCCTTCCTGACCGCCGACCTGCGCCACCACCCGGTGTCCGAGGCCCGCGGGCAGAGCCCGCTCGCCCTCGTCGACGCCGCCCACTGGGCCACCGAGTGGCCCTGGTGCGAGCAGGCCGCCGCGCAGCTCGACGCGATCTCCGAGCGCAACGGCTGGGGCCTGCGCACCCACGTCTCGCGCACGGTCACCGACCCCTGGACGGCGCACGCGCCGTCCGTCGCACACCCTTCTATCCCTGGAGCCCCCAACTGAACGCCGAGCCCGCCGACCAGATCCGACTTCTCGACGTCCAGGCGCTGGACGTCCGGCTGTCTCAGCTCGCCCACAAGCGCAAGTCGCTGCCCGAGCACGCCGAGCTCGACTCGCTCACCAAGGACCTGACGCAGCAGCGCGACCTGCTCGTCGCCGCCCAGACCCAGGCTAGCGACACCGCGCGCGAGCAGACCAAGGCCGAGCAGGACGTCGACCAGGTGCGCCAGCGCGCCGTCCGCGACCAGCAGCGACTGGACTCCGGCGTCGGCATCTCGGCCCGGGACCTGGCGAACCTGCAGAGCGAGGTCGTCTCCCTCGCCAAGCGCCAGGGCGACCTGGAAGACGTGGTCCTGGAGGTCATGGAGCGCCTGGAGTCCGCGACGGAGCGCGTCACCGAGCTCACCGAGCGCGTCTCCGCCCTGGAGGCCAAGGTGGCGGACGCCACCCAGCGCCGGGACGCGGCCACCGCCGAGATCGACGCCGAGGTCGCGAAGGTCACCAAGGACCGCGAGGTCATCGTCACGTCCATGCCGACCGACCTGATGGCCCTGTACGAGAAGATCCGCGTCAAGCAGGGCGGGGTCGGCGCCGCGCGCCTGTACCAGCGCCGCTGCGAGGGCTGCCGGCTGGAGCTCGACATGGCCGAGGTGAACGAGATCAAGGCCGCGGCCCGCGACCAGGTCGTACGCCACGAGAACTGCGGCCGCATCCTGGTCCGTACGGCGGACTCGGGCATCTGATGCCGAAGCCCGTCGGGTTCGTCGTGGAGGCGGACGGAGGGTCCCGGGGCAACCCGGGGCCCGCTGGCTACGGCGCCGTCGTCCTCGACCCGGCGACGGGCGAGACGCTGGCCGAGCGCGCGGAGTACATCGGCGTCGCGACGAACAACGTGGCCGAGTACAAGGGCCTGATCGCCGGGCTCAGGGCGGCGCGCGAGCTCGCGCCGGACGCGCAGGTCCTGGTGCGAATGGACTCCAAGCTCGTCGTCGAGCAGATGTCGGGCCGCTGGAAGATCAAACACCCGGACATGAAGCCCCTGGCGGCAGAGGCGGCGAAGATCCTTCCGCGCGCCCAGATCACGTACGAGTGGATCCCGCGCGAGCAGAACAAGCACGCGGACCGGCTCGCCAACGAGGCGATGGACGCGGGCAAGCGCGGCAGGCAGTGGGAGCCGTCCGACTCCACGGCCGCGCTGGACGCCTCGGCGGCGCGGAGCCTGGCGGCCCCTCCGGCGGGCCCCCCGGGGGATGCGGCGAAGGGCGCGGCGGCGGTTCGCGCGGCCCTGGCGTCCGCCTCTGGCTCCGGCGCGCGTGCGGGTGGTGCCGAGGCGGGTGGCGCCGGCGCGGGCGCCGGCGCGCTGTTCGGGGAAGCCGCGGTGCTCGCGCCCGGCCGGGGCCCCGCGGCCGACACGGGTCCGGGCCGCGCCCCCGCCCCCGCCCAGGTGACGGGCACGGCCCCGACGCCCGGGACCGGTTGGGGTCCCGACATGGGCGCCCCGGCCACCTTCGTACTGCTGCGGCACGGGGAGACCGCGCTCACCCCGCAGAAGCGCTTCTCCGGCAGCGGGGGATCCGACCCCGAGCTGTCCCCGGCCGGCCGCCGCCAGGCCGCCGCCGTGGCCGAGGCACTGGCCGCCCGCGGCACCGTCCAGACGGTCGTCACCTCGCCGCTGCGCCGCTGCCGCGAGACCGCGCAGGCGGTCGCCGACCGCCTCGGCCTGACCGTGACGGTCGAGGACGGTCTGCGCGAGGTGGACTTCGGTGCCTGGGAGGGCCTGACCTTCGCCGAGGTGCAGGAACGCTTCCCGGACGACCTCCAGGCCTGGCTGGACTCCCCGCGCGCGGCCCCCTCGGGCGGCGGCGAGAGCTTCACGGCCGCCACCCGCCGGATCTCGGCCACGCGCGACCGACTGCTCGCCGCGCACCCGGGCCGTACGGTCCTGCTCGTCACCCACGTGACCCCGGTCAAGATCCTGGTCCGCCTCGCGCTGGGCGCCCCGCCCGAAGCGCTGTTCCGCATGGAACTCTCGGCGGCCTCCCTCTCGGCCGTCGCCTACTACGCCGACGGCAACGCCTCGGTCCGCCTCCTGAACGACACGTCGCACTTGCGGTAGCCCCGGCGGGTTGGCTGCGCCGCTTGGGCGGGGTCGGCGGGGTGGGGGTCGGTTGTGGTGGGGGCGGGCGCGCGCCGGGGCGTCTCCTCGGGCGCCGAACGTGACGAGAGGTCGGACACCTCGGCGGCAGTGCGTTCGGCACCCTGCGGGGATCACCCCGACACCCACCCACCCCCACCCCAACCGACCCGCCTGCTACCCGGTGCCGACGCACCATCCAGCCGGACCCCCATATTCAGCTTCGCCGCGCCAATTCAGCCCCTCCGGCGTTTGAGGAGCGGGGTCCGGGGCGGAGCCCCGATCTTTGAGCCGTACGGCTCTGGGCTGCGCCGCACAAATCCAGCCCCGCCGGCGTTTGAGGCGCGGGGTGCGGGGCGGAGCCCCGGGCTCTGAGCCGCACGGCTCTGGGCTGCGCCGCGCGCGGGGCGGAGCGCCGGCCGTGGTGATACGGCGCCGCCCCGGACCGGGAAAGCGGTTCGGGGCGGAGGTGGCAGACGAGCCGGCCTGTACGCCGGGTTCTGTCGCCCGGTGACCTCGCGGTCGCCGGGGAGACGGCCATCCATCTAGGACCGGTGTTGCCACCGGCCTCGTGCGGTCTACCCGCGAACTCGGGCGGGCAGCCCTCAAGCGTTCGCGCAGACCCGTCCGGAGACGGATCCTCTTGACCTTGCTCCGGGTGGGGTTTACCTAGCCGCCTGAGTCACCTCAGGCGCTGGTGGTCTCTTACACCACCGTTTCACCCTTACCGGGGACCGAGGTCCCCGGCGGTCTGTTTTCTGTGGCACTGTCCCGCGGGTCACCCCGGGTGGGCGTTACCCACCACCCTGCCCTGTGGAGCCCGGACGTTCCTCGGCGGGATCCGAGGATCCCGACGCGGCCGCCCGGCCGACTCGTCTGCCGTGGTGGACATGTTACCCGGGGCGATGGCCCACGCTTGACCTTGACGCAACGGCAGGGTTTCTACTGGGCTCATGCGGATCGGAGAGATCGCCGCGGTCGTCGGGGTCACCCCCCGGGCGATCCGGCACTACCACCACGTCGGGCTGCTCCCGGAGCCGGCGCGGGCGCCCGGGGGCACCTCCCAGCGGTAGCTGGGGGAGGATACCGGGCCTACAGCGTCCGCGACGCCGTCCTGCTCGCCCGCGTACGCCGCCTCACCGAGCTCGGGCTGAGCCTCGACGAGGTGCGCGACGTGCTCGCGGACGACGCCGGGCGCGAACTGGCCGACGTACTCGCAGAGCTCGACGCCGACCTGGCGCGGCAGGAGGCCGCGCTCGCGGAGCGCCGCCGGCGGCTCGCGGTGCTGCTCGCCGCCGGGCCGGGGGAGGGCGAGCCGATGTCGCCCGCGCTCGCCGAACTGCTCGCGAAGGCGCCCGCGACGGACTCCCCGACCGCGGCCAAGGACCGCGAGCACCTGATCCTCCTCGACGCGGCGGGCGCGGGCGGCCAGGAGGTCTACGCCGCCCTCGGGCCGCTCGCCGCCGATCCCGCCGTGCTCGCCCTGTACGAGCGCCTCGACGCGCTGGCCGACGCGTCCGTGGACGATCCGCGGATCCCGCCGCTGGCGGCGGACCTCGTGGCGTCCGTACCCGACGAGGTGTTCGCGGCGATCCCCGCCGACGGGGCGGTCGTGGCCGGGTTCAAGGAGGCGCTGCTCGCCGAGTACGCGCCCGCGCAGGCGGAGGTCGTCCGCCGCGTCATGGAGGCCTTCGTCGAGAGGGGGCGGGGATGACCCGCATACGGGCGGCGCGGATCGCCGTCACCGCCGCGGTCCCGGCCGAGCTGGCGCTCGTGGTGTGCGCGGCGTCCGGGATGCGCGTGCCGGGCCGGGTGCTCGCCGCCACCGAGGTGCTCCTCGTCGCCGTGCTGCTGCTGGAGTCCTGGGTGCTGTACGGCCTCTACGCCGCCGGGCGGGCCCGCGGCGCCGGGCGCGGGGAGGCCTGGCGGGAGGCCGTCCGCGCCGTGGTGCCGCTCCGGGTGCGGCGGCTGCTGCGGCACGAGCTGCACGCCCTCGCCGCCCTCGGGAGGTGGACCGTGCGCGGGCGGCACGGGGTCCGCCCGGGCGATCTCTCCGTCGCGTACACGGGACCGCAGACGGCCATGATGTACGGACTGCTCTTCGTGTCGGTGGTCGAGACGGTGGCCCTGGCCCTCCTCATCCCCTGGCCGGCGGTCCACCGGGTGGTCCTCGCGCTCGACCTGTACGGGATCCTGATCGTGCTCGCCCTGCACGCCGCCTGCGTCACGCGGCCGCACGTGGTCCGCCCGGACGGGTCCCTGCTGATCCGCTACGGAGCCCTCTTCGACCTGGCCGTGCCGGCGGACGCGGTGGCCTCGGTACGGGTGGAGCGCCGCTACCCCGAGGGCCGGCTGGTCACGCTGTCGCAGGACGGGGTGCTCGACCTGATCGTCGGCAGCCAGACCACGGTGACCCTGGAGCTGAACCGGCCGCTCCGGTTCACCCGCCCGCTCGGCGCCACCGCCGAGGCGCGGACCGTACGCTTCCACGCCGACGACCCGCGCGCGCTGGTCACCGCCCTGCGCCGGCAGCCCGCTCCCTAGGCCGGCGCGAAGAGGATCTTCGACGTGCCCGGGTCGGCCTCCTTCAGCCGGACCCGGATGCGGTCGCCCAGCGGCAGCGCCAGCGTGTCGGACTCGACGCGTCCGACGACCGCCGGGTCCTCCAGGTGGACCGTGCCGACGAGCGGCTCGTGGTCGTTGACGTCGATGACCGTGCCCTCGAAGGTCTCGCCGACGCGGTCCTTGAGCAGGGCCGCCTCGACGAGGTCCACGGACTCCCGCTCGACCGTGTTCGCCAGCCGGATGCCCTCCGCCATCTCCCGGGGGAGCGCCTCCAGCGCGGCGACCGCCCACTGCGGGGGCTCCGCCCCGGCGGCCGCCGCCACGCACAGCTCGCCGGCGTAGCGGTCGGCGAGCCGGCGCAGCGGCGCGGTGCAGTGGGCGTACGGGGCCGCCACCGCCGAGTGGATCGCCGGGTCGGGGGTCTCGCCGCCGGTGAACACGGTGTAGCCCGCGCCGCGCAGCAGGGCCGTGCACTCCTGGAGGAAGGCGGCGTGGGCGGGGCGGTGCGGATCGAGGGAGCGCACGAGTTCGGCGTACGGGACGTGGTGCGGCCACTCGATCCGCAGGGCCTTCGCGGCCCGCCGGAGCCTGCCCACGGCGCCGTCCGGGGCGCTGGGCAGCGTCCGCAGGATGCCCGTGCCGGTGGCCAGCATCAGATCGGCGGCGGCCATGCCGGTCATCAGGGAGATCTGCGCGTTCCAGCCGTCCGCGGGGCGCGGGGCCCGATAGGCCAGGGAGTACGTGCCGTCGTGCTCGACGATCTCCTGCTCGGGCACGTTGAGCGAGATGCCGCCGCGTTCCTGTTCCAGGGCCTCGCGGAGCCGGCCGATGTCCGCGAGCAGCGCGAGCGGCTCCTCGGCCGTGCCGGTGTCGATGGCCTTCTGGACGCCGTCGTAGTCGAGCTTGGCGCGGCTGCGGACGAGGGCGCGGTGCACGTCGGCCGTCTCCACCCGGCCGTCCGGATCCAGGTCGAAGCGCCACAGCAGCGCGGGGCGGGTGCGGTCGGGCAGCAGGCTGGCCGCGTCCTCCGAGAGCACGGGCGGATGCAGCGGGATCCGCTCGTCGGGGAAGTAGAGGGTGGTGACGCGCCGGTGGGCCTCCGCGTCGAGCGGGCCGCCGGGGGTGACGAAGGCGGCGACGTCGGCGATGGCGTAGTGGACGCGGTAGCCGCCGCCGGAGCGTTTCGCCAGGTGCATGGCCTGGTCGAGATCGATGGAGGTCGGCGGGTCGATGGTGAACAGGGGGATGTCGGTGCTGTCCAGGTCGGGCAGGCGCGGGTGCGCGGCCGCCTCCTCGGCCTCGGCGAGGACCGCCGCGGGGAAGTGCGCGGGCACTCCCAGCTCCGTCCGCAGTTCACGCAGCGCGGCCCGCAGGGCAGCCCCGTCTGCGCCGGTCATGTGCATCTGACGGCGTGGCATGGACCGAGCCTATGGTCGGGCGGCCCGGACGGCACGGCGAGCCGTCTACCCTGGCCGGGGGGCCGCATCCCCTGCGCCGTGTCGTATTGAAGGAGAACCACCGTGCTCGTGCTGCTGCCGCCGTCCGAAGGAAAGGCCGCCGGCGGCTCCGGCGCACCGCTGAAGCCGGAGTCGCTGTCGCTGCCCGGCCTGGCCCCGGCCCGTGCGGCGGTCCTGGAGGAACTGGTCGAGCTGTGCGCGGGCGACGAGCTCAAGGCGCGCGAGGTACTGGGGCTGAGCGAGGGCCTGCGGGGCGAGGTCGCGAAGAACGCGGAGCTGCGCTCGGCGGTGGCCCGGCCGGCGGGGGAGATCTACACGGGCGTGCTGTACGACGCGCTGGGCCTGGCCGACCTGCCCGCGGCGGCGCGGGCACGCGCGCAGGACGCGCTGCTCGTGTTCTCGGGGCTGTGGGGCGCGGTGCGGATCACCGACCGGATCCCCTCGTACCGCTGCTCGATGGGCGTGAAGCTGCCGGGGCTGGGCGCGCTCGGCGCGTACTGGCGCGAGCCGATGGCCACCGTCATGCCCGAGGCTGCCGGCGAGGGGCTGGTCCTGGACCTGCGGTCCTCGGCGTACGCGGCCGCGTGGAAGCCGAAGGGCGAGGTGGCGGGGCGCACGGCGACCGTGCGGGTGCTGCACGCGCAGGTCGTGGACGGCGTGGAGAAGCGGTCGGTGGTGAGCCACTTCAACAAGGCGACGAAGGGTCGCCTGGTGCGTGACCTGCTGCTCGCGGGCTCCGCCCCCGCGTCCCCCGCCGAGCTGGTCACGGCCCTGCGGGACCTGGACTACGCGGTCGAGGCCGAGGCCCCCGCGAAGCCGGGCAAGGCCTGGTCCCTCGACGTGGTGGTCACACAGATCCACTGACCCCCGCGCCGGGGCCCGGCCTAGTGGCCCAGGGGCCAGGCGACCGCGGCCGGGGTCAGCTTCGCGGTACCCGCGTACGCGGCGCAGGCGTCCGTCAGGGTTTCCAGCAGCGTCAGCGGATCCGGCAGGGGGTGCTGCATGCCGCGCAGCCACGTCACCGACAGGTCACCGGGGAGGGCCGCCGGCGGGACCAGGACGTAGCTGCCGCGGCAGTGCCAGCGCAGCCCCGGGTGCTCGTCCATCGTCTCGGGGTGGCAGTCCAGTTCGCACGGCCACCACTCGTCCTCGTCCTCGGGGGTGCCGCGGGTGGCGGTGAAGAACAGCATGCGGGCCTGCTCGCCGGTGCCGCCGGACTCGGCCACGGGGCCGACCTCGATCCCGGCCTCCAGCAGGCGGGCCAGGGCCGCGGCGCCGGCTTCCAGCGGGACGTCGAGCACGTCGTGGACCATGCCGGTCGCGGTGATGAAGTTGGCCTGGGGCTGGTTGCGCGCCCAGCGTTCGACCTGGGCGCGGTCGGTGGTCGACTGGGTCTGCCAGGCGAAGGAGATCGGGTGCCGTGCGGGCGTCGGACAGCCGACGCGGTCGCACGAACATCGGTAGCCGGCGGGATGGGCGGCGGGGGCGAGCGGCAGACCGGCGGCGGCGACGGCCAGGAGGAGCGCCTCGCGCTCGCGTGCGGGGTCCTCGGCGGTGGGTTTCCGGCGCCGGCGCAGCCACTGGGAGATCCTGCTCTGCTCGCCGCGTCGGACGCGGCCGGACTCAGACCCCATCTATCCCCTCACCTCACCGTATCCCCGGCGGACCTTCACATCGTCCCACCATCCTGCGCCCCGGGTGACCGCTCTTGACGACCGGGGGCCGCGCATGAGTGACCGACAAAACTCTGTATATCGGTAGGACCAGGACGAAACTTCCCGGGTGGTCGCCGGTCACCGGCCGGCTAGCGGGCGGTGACGTTGGCCACCCCGCCCAGCACCCGGTCCACGAGCGCGTCCGTGTAAGCGTGCGTCAGGGGCGCGGTGCGCAGCAGCCAGCGGTACGTCAGCGGCCCGAGCAGCATCTCCACCGTCAGCCGCAGGTCGGTGTCCGGCGCGAGCTGGCCCGCCTCCCGGGCCGTGTGCAACCGGGCCTCGTACAGGGCCAGCTGCGGCTCCAGCAGCTGCTCGGTGAAGCGGGCGCCGAGCTCGGGGTCGGTGGCTCCGGCGGCCGTCAGGGCGCGCGCGGGGGCCTCGTACTTCTCGTTGTTGAACTCGTCGACGGTGGCGCGCAGTACGTACTTCAGGTCGGCGGCGAGGTCCCCGGTGTCGGGGAAGCCGGTCCACTGGCCCTCCGTCTCCGCGTCGCCGGCGAGGGCGAGCGAGGCGTCGAGGAGCACGGCGGCCTTCGACGGCCACCAGCGGTAGATGGTCTGCTTGCCGACGCCCGCGCGGGCGGCGATGGCCTCGACGGTCAGCTTGTTGTAGCCGACCTCCCCGACCAGGGCGAGCGCGGCGTCGAGGATGGCGCGCCGGGAGCGGTCGCTGCGGCGGCTGGCGTCAGGGGACTTGGTCATGGCCCGAACCTATCAATGCGAGACGTCTCGTCTTCCTATGGTTGCGTAAACCACCCGGTCAGTTCACTGTGTCGTCCAGCGGGAGGAGAGACGATTCTCTTCCGTACTCGTCCCGAGTCGTGAAAGTCGTGAGGAGCCTTCTTTGCGCAGAGACGCCACACCCCGGCGCTACCTGATGTGCCCACCCGCACACTTCAAGGTCACGTACTCCATCAATCCGTGGATGGATCCCACGAAACCGGTGGACCTGCCCCTCGCACACGCCCAGTGGGAAGACCTGAGGGACCGCTACCGCGCCCTCGGCCACACCGTCGAGACCCTCGTACCCGATCCCGGGCTGCCCGACATGGTGTTCGCGGCGAACGGGGCCCTGGTCGTGGACGGCCGGGTGCTCGGCGCCCGGTTCGCCTACCCGGAACGGGCCGCCGAGGCCGAGATCCACCTCGACTGGTTCCGCAACCACGGCTACCAGGACGTCCACGAGCCGTCCCACGTCAACGAGGGCGAGGGCGACTTCGCGGTCACGGCCACCTACATCCTGGCCGGCCGGGGCTTCCGCTCCAGCCCGCTCTCGCACGACGAGGCGCAGGAGTTCTTCGGCCGGCCCGTCATCGGCCTCGACCTGGTGGACCCGCGCTACTACCACCTGGACACGGCGCTCAGCGTCCTCGACGGCGACGAGATCATGTACTACCCGGACGCCTTCTCGCCCGGCAGCCAGGGCGTGCTCAGACGCCTCTTCCCGGACGCCCTGATCGCGGACGGCCGGGACGCGGCCGCCCTCGGCCTGAACGCGGTGTCCGACGGCCGGCACGTCCTGCTCCCGCAGGCGGCCACCGGTCTGCTGGCACCGCTACGGGACCGGGGCTTCGAGCCGATCCCGATGGACCTGGGCGAACTGCTCAAGGGCGGCGGCAGCGTGAAGTGCTGCACGCAGGAGCTGCGGCCCTAGGTGTGTTGTCCGGAGAGGTTGGTGGCGCGGCTGGCTGGGGTTTGGCCTGCGATGCCGGTGTGGGGTCGGTGGTAGTTGTACCAGTGCAGC